>JBFEXN010000227.1:0-1500 GCA_041562655.1 Sulfurimonadaceae bacterium | reverse complement strand
TGCAGGGAGTTCATTGTCTTTGATATTTTGTGTGATGATATTGATCGCTTCACCTGATGCATTGGCAAGAGCGATCTGAGCCTGTGCTTCTCTTTTGGCCGCTTCGAGTTTACCGTCTGCTTCCAGGATAGCTGCATTTTTGTTACCCTCAGCAGTGGTTTCTATGGCACGTCTTTCACGCTCAGCAGCGGCCTGCCGTTCCATTGATGCCTGCATAGAAGGACTTGGGTTAATGTCTTGTATCTCGACAGATTTTACGGTCACACCCCAGTCTGCCACATCATCGATGATGGAGTCTTTGAGCTTGGTCTTGATCTGTTCACGGTTGGAGAGAGCATCATCGAGGTTCATCTCCCCCAGAATAGAACGCAGTGTGGTCATGACAAGCTGTTGGATCGCAACTCTGAAATCTTCGATACCGTAGATCGCATCACGCGGGTTGGTAACACGTGCAAAAGTAACGGCATTGGTATGGATAACAGCATTATCTTTGGTAATGACCTCTTGTTCCGGGATATCAAGGATGAGGTCTCTGGTAGAGACACGTTGACGGATAGATTCGATGTAGGGAATGATGAGGTTGAGACCCGGTTTAAGAGTACGACTGAACTTTCCCAATCGCTCTACGACCCACTCTTCACCCTGAGGGACGATATTGATACCCTTATAGAGGGTTACGATGACCGCAATGGCTAAGATGACCAATATGTTTAATACTTCCATGATGACTTCCTTAATCTATTATTGGCTCAACTTCTATGAGTTGTCCATTGATCTGCACGATCTTTACACGTGTACCTTTGTTGATATCTGTTTTAGAGATTGCATGCCAGTGTGTATTGCCAAGAACAGGTGTGTCAAACTTGACTTTTCCTCTGCTGTGCGGCTGTATATCTTCCATGACCACACCCAGAGTATCAAGTCTATAGTTGGACTGTCCGCTATCGGTTACCGGTGCTTCCCTGAACCACTTGAACCAAGCGGCAATGGCAAGTACGGAGAGTATCATCCATATCGTGAGTTCCATGCTGAAAGAGAGGTCTAAAAACATGTCCAGAATTCCAACGACTATGGCTGCAATACCAAGACCCAAGATAAAAAATGTACCCATAGTCATATCCCAGATAAGCAGTGCTATACCAAGGACGATCCAGTGCCACCACAAAATGGTTTCGTTAAGAAATTGAATCAATTTTGCTCCTTTTTACTATCAAGAATTATTATATCATAAAAAACAATCATCGCTAAAAATTCATAAGAATAAGTATAATTTGGGTATAATCGCGAAAATTTTCGTACTTCGTACATCAAGGATAATAAATGTCAACTTTAAATGTATATTATGATAAAGATTGTGATATCAACATCATCAAGTCAAAAACAGTAGCAATGATCGGTTTCGGTTCACAAGGACATGCACATGCAGAAAACCTTAGAGATTCAGGTGTAAATGTTGTTATTGGTGCAAGAGAAGGTGGTTCTTCTTGGAAAAAAGCTGCT
>JBFEXN010000226.1:0-1622 GCA_041562655.1 Sulfurimonadaceae bacterium | reverse complement strand
ATAACAGGAGGTCCAGCAGGTGGCTCGACGAACTTTATACTTGTCCCTTTATATAAGTTTGCACAGGCATCTGTGATAAGTGGACGTAAACGTTGGACCATCATGTAAGAAGGCTCGTCTCTATGGTGTTTTTTGCTTAGATTAAGTACGACTTCGGCAAGGTTTTCACCGTTTTTAAAATGGGAACCTTTGATTAGTCCAGCAAAGTCAAGAGGACTTCCCATCCCTAAAAAGACTTCTGTATCAAGGACTTCTTTCTCTTTATGAATAAAGCCGACAACACATTGGGCCACTTCTTGTGTCTGTGAGATAGATGAACCAGAAGGTAGATCTATATAAATGTTAAAGGTGTTATTGTTTTTCCCAGGAAGCATCTTGGCCAAGACAAGCTCTGCCGGTATCATCAACACTGAAAATACAAAGGCAAGAAAGGTCCCAAGCAGAACCAACCGTTTTTTCTTCTTGTCTGAGAGGATAGAAAAGAGAGTCTGTTCAAGTCTGTTAAGCATCTTTTTGCCCCTCTTTGCGTACAGGTTTTTTCAGCAATCGTGTTGCCAGATAGGGTGTGAAGATATAAGCGACAAAGAGTGAGGCAATTAGCGCAACCGGAACATTTGCCGGAATAGGCTTCATGAACTGTCCCATCATCTGACCGACAAAGGCCATCGGCACCATCGTCAAGATGATAGCCAAGGTTGCGATGTTAGTAGGTGGCCCGATCTCATCGGTCGCCATTGTCATAAGCTCATCTGCATCCATATGCGTAGTATCATGAGAGTGAAAGTGACGGTGAATATTCTCAATTACGATGATGGTAGCATCAACCAAGAGACCAAGGCTTAATAAAAATGCGAAAAGGGTCAGTCGGTTGATCGTCTGCCCACTTATATAGGCCACAAAAAGTGTAATAGCCAAAATTGCCGGTACGGAAAAGGTGACGATCAAGGACTCTCTCCAACCCAGTACAAAGATCAGCAAGACTGCGATAATGATGATAGATAGGATGAGGTGAAAGACAAGTTCATTTACAGCCTCATTCGCTCGTTCTCCGTCATTTCTTGTGATAGTGTATGAGATGCCTGCTTCCTTGATCTGTTTCTTGTACTTCTGCAGCTCTTTTTTTACCGCATCTGCAATCAGTACAGCATTAGTGCCTTGAAGCTTTGATACAGTGAGTGTGACCTGGTCTTGAAGAGGTGAAAATTTCCCGTTCTTGTCTTTGGTAGAGATCTTGGCTGACTTGAATTCCTGGATATTGTGACTCTTTTCCACAGTCGCTACTTGCCTAAGATAGATAGGTGACCCCATATAAGAGGCAACGATGATATTGCCGATATCATCAGCCTCATCGATCGCATTTTTAACACCAAAGAGTACAATCTCATTTGATTTAGTCTGGTTTTTAATAGTCGGAACGTTGTATGAAAGTGCCTGAACAGATTGAACGATTTGCCCCATAGAGAGGTTGTACCCGGAAAGTTTATGCAGGTCGACCTGAATATTATATTGATGTTTATGTCCGCCTTTTATATTGGTCACAGCGACATTTTCAAGGCCATTGATATGGTGTTGAAAGAACTTTACTTTATCATACAGGTCAGAGGCCTTCAGTTCTTTGTTAT
>JBFEXN010000225.1:0-1697 GCA_041562655.1 Sulfurimonadaceae bacterium | reverse complement strand
GAAGCGATCTCCAGACGAGAGAACATCTACCTGGCTGTCAATCCTAACTATTTTTCAAACAAACGTGATATCAAGAGCCGTCTTTCACATACGATCCAGACGCCTGAGCTGCTTGAAAACTACTACTACTTTTTTCATGAGATCTCATTACTCAATGCCTTCTATACAAAGTTCGAGGATTTTATGTTCTATATCCTCTCTTTGGTGAATCTCAAAAAGTTTGGTCTGACCTTTTTGACACAACCTCACGAGATCTTTGAAGATTACAAGATCAAACTACTTTTCTCTTTTTTATATCTTGGAAAATGTACCAAGACAGACTATTATGATGTCCGACTAAAGACACTTCCTGCGCATACCTTTGTCTACCAACACCGCCAAGATAAACGTACCCTCTTGTTTAACAAGATCGACAGCAGCACTGTCATGATCGACCACTGAGCCAAAAGCTCGGGGCAGCACCCTTATTCTCTTTTTTATTCCATTTAAAATATTTTTTTATATGCATGACAATAAGGCGTCGTCCCGTGGCGCTGATAGTAGTCTTGATGATATGCATCTGCACTATAAAACCTGCTTGATGTACGCAGTCGTGTTGCCACCTTATAACCCTTTTCACTCAGAATATCCATAAGCCTCTGTGCTGTCTGTCTCTCTTCTTGTGTATTGTAAAAGACATAGCTCTCATAACGCTCTCCCCTGTCCGGTCCCTGCCCACCGATCTGGGTAAAGTCATGTATCTCAAAAAAGAGTTTACACAGGGATTCATAGCTGAGTGTGGATGGATCGTATACCACTTCTACCGTTTCGATGTGCCCTGTCTTGGTGTAGACGACATCTTCATAACTGGGATTCTTTGTAAATCCACCCATAAATCCCGATCTCACCTCCTTGACACCGTGTTTTGATTCCAGATAATACTCAACGCCCCAAAAACATCCTCCTGCAAAATAGGCTTTTTTCAGCTCGGCTTCATCCGCATTGACTACGCTCGACACAAGTATACAAAGAGCAAGAAGCTTAAGCGTCTTATCCATCATCTTCATCTGTTTTCCTTTTTCTTTGTACAATCATATGATAAGAGTGTAGAATCTTTGTGAATGCCCCTGCTAAAAGTTAGATCAGAGGTAATTCTCTGCTATTTCCTGTATAATTGTAAAAACAAACCAAAAGGCGCCACCCATGTCCAAGCACCCCTCCCTCCTCCAGCAGTTTCGCTCTTTCTGTTTTCAGAACAAACCTAAGAACATTGAAGAGGCTATCGAGTATTTTGCTGTATTTGGCGGGATGGGCTGGAACGTTGATATGGATAAACCTCTGGAGACGATCATCGAAGAGAAGGTCTTGAAGAACTATCGTTATATCCATGGCGACATCACTAAGATCACTCAAAGCAATAAACTTTACCACTCCCTTTTAACAGCACTTGCAACGGGAGACAGACGCGAGCATTCTGCCTTTAAAAAAGCCAAGGTATCACGTCATGAAGGCGAAGAGGCTATTGATTTTCTTGTGGATAATGACCTTCTTGACAGAGAGAAGTCACAGGCCAAACCTCTGGATGAGAAAGAGGAGGTCTCTGATAGACTTCTGTTCACCCTACCTTTTATGCGATTTTGGTTTGCCTCTGTCTCTCCTTATTATAAAGGGATCAAAGAAGGTGACTTCAAAGAGTTCAAAGAGGCCCTTGTCAACAG
>JBFEXN010000224.1:0-1706 GCA_041562655.1 Sulfurimonadaceae bacterium | reverse complement strand
TGGTTTAGAAGACTTACAGAAGTCCTTAGAGAACTATTTTGTATCTGCATATGAAAACTCTTTGAACGATCTGATCCTGTTTTTAATTGCGATCTTTGGGATCTTCTTCTTACGTCATCTTATGCTTTCGTTAAAAATAAAAAAAGCCAGAAAAAACATACCTCTGTCAATAGGCGGCTGGGGTACGCGTGGTAAATCCGGTACAGAACGTCTCAAGGCAGCACTGTTTAATAGTCTTGGACTACGTGTCTTTTCAAAGACGACAGGAAATGAGGCGATGTTCCTCCATTCTGGAAGTTTTGACAAAATGCGTGAGATGTATCTGTTCCGCCCGTATGATAAGGCAACGATTTGGGAACAGGCTGATGTTGTGATTTTGGCTGAAAAGCTCGGGATAGATGTCTTTTTATGGGAGAATATGGGATTGACCCCATCGTATGTCGAGGTCTTACAGCAGCAATGGATGAATGATGATATTGCGACGATCACAAATACCTATCCTGACCATGAGGACATTCAAGGGCCCGCCGGTATCAACGTCCCACAGGCAATGACAATGTTTATCCCTGAACAGGCTAAACTGATTAGCAGTGAGGAGATCATGTACCCGATCTTAAAGTCTCATGCTGAGCACATCGGTACGAAAAGTCATCAGGTGGGATGGTTGAAGGCCGGGTTGATAACACCTGATATCCTGGAACGCTTTTCCTATAAGGAACACCCTTTTAATATTGCTTTGGTATTGCGTATGGCTGAAGAACTGGACATTGATGAAGATGAGGCGTTAAAGTCGATGGCAGACAACGTCGTGCCGGACATCGGTGTCTTAAAAGCCTATCCGCCATCCGTCATTGATAACCGAAGGCTTTCATTTATCAATGGGATGAGTGCGAATGAGCGATTTGGGGCATTGGGGAATTGGCGTCGGATGTCACTGGACAAGGTTGATGATGAAACAGAGCCAGAACTCTATATCACAACCGTGATCAATAACCGGGCGGACAGGGTATCCCGCTCGCGAGTTTTCGCCTCAATACTCGTTGAAGATATCGTAGCAGATTGCCATGTCATCATCGGATCAAATATCTCTGGCTTTGAGAATTATCTGGAAGAAGCATGGGAAAGCTTTACAGATAAGCTCTCTATTCGTCCTAGTGCGCAAGACTCATCAAAAGACATCGTGGTGAAGTATGCAAAAAAATTCCGCATCATGCGTAGTGAAGAGCAGCTAAAGAAACGCCTAAATATTATGTTGGACGCACTGAAAATAGAGTCAAATTTATATGCCAAGGCTATTGAGCACTATCTTGACATTGAAGAACTTGAGCTTCTGCTTGTAGAATATCCCGAAGCTATGAAGTTTTATAAAAATGCACGTCAGGAGTTTTTCGAGTATAAAGTCCTGCTTGAATGTGTAACATCCGACAGTGACATTGATATCCTTGATGATCTCTTTAAGACACAGTTATGGAAATGGTTTAAGAAACGAATTGTTACGGTTCGTAATTATCATGCCAGTGGAAACGAGATCATCAAGGTGATAACAGATCATACTCCTTTGGGTATGGAAAACAAGATCATTGGTATGCAAAATATCAAAGGCACGGGTCTTGATTTTGTCTATCGGTGGGTCGCGTGGGATCAATGTTATCAGATTTGCCAGGAGATACACAGCAGTAAAAATAATATTGTGTGCCAAGGCGTTG
>JBFEXN010000223.1:0-1747 GCA_041562655.1 Sulfurimonadaceae bacterium | reverse complement strand
GTCTCTAATTCTAATGAGAGCTCTTTAAATCGCATCCCTTCTTTAATAACACTTATTGCATGATAGAGACTATCTTTTGCACAAGCAATCAAATCTTCATCTTCTTTTGTAATCTTTCCAACGCCGACACTAATCGCAGCATCACCAAAATAACCATCAAGTTCAGTACCGATATCAAAACCGATCACGTCACCCTCTTGAAGTTTATAATCTGTCGGAATACCGTGAATGATGACTTCGTTAAGTGAACAACAAACAGAAGATGGGAAGCCATATAGGCCTTTGAATGAAGGTTTTGCACCTTTTGAGCGAATATAGTCCTCAGCCATAGCATCGAGCTCTTTCAAGCTCGCACCGACTTTGGCATTTTCTCTCATAAGATTCAATGCACCGGCAACAATTTTGTTGGCGGCACGAAGTTTATCAATCTCAGCTGGCTTACGAAGCGCAATCGCCATGGTTAAAGACCAACCGCCGAAAGAGTTTCGTATTTTTGCATATAGACCTGAGCTTCGATCTTACGCATCGTATCAAGTGCGACTTGAACGACGATAAGAACAGCCGTTCCTCCGAAGAAGAATGGAACACCCATACCCTTAACAATAACCCATGGTAGTGTTGCCACTAGACCAAGATATATCGCTCCGGTAAATGTCAAACGGCTCGCTGTCTCATTTAAGAACTCAGCAGTGTGTGATCCTGGACG
This sequence comes from Sulfurimonadaceae bacterium, assembly GCA_041562655.1. Classification (GTDB taxonomy): domain Bacteria; phylum Campylobacterota; class Campylobacteria; order Campylobacterales; family Sulfurimonadaceae. Next base: position 1,041 of record JBFEXN010000223.1, on the reverse strand, counting down.
AACACCCGGGATAAAGCCACCTTGACGTTTAAGGTTCTCAGAAATATCTTTTGCATTGAATGTGATCGATGCATAGAAAAATGCAAAGAAGACAACAAAGACAAAAGTAAATACATTGAAGAAATATGAATTTGGGTTCATAAGATCCGCAACAAATTTAAGTGCATCAGAACTATCCGGGCCGATCTGACCTGAAAGGACTGTTCCCGGGAACATCAAGATTGCCGAAGCAAAGATAACCGGAATAACACCTGCAAGATTCACCTTGATAGGGATGTAGTTCATCACACGCTTGTTTTGATTTTGCATCATTACTTTTTTAGCATAAGTGATAGGCACACGGCGCTCACCTAGCTCGACGTAAATAATAACACCAACCGTCACAAGAACAATGGCTACGATACCTAGAACCTGAAGAAAGTTCATACCACCTGTGTTTAATGAAGTGATCGTTGAGCCAATAGCTGAAGGAATCGAAGATACGATACCTGCAAAGATGATCAAAGAGATACGTTACCGATACCATTTTGCGTGATCTGCTCACCAACCCACATCAATAACATCGTCCCAGCCAACATAGAGATAGCTGCAACAAGTAAGAACTCATTCATATTACTTACCATGATAGCGGAAGAACCATCAGGTCCAGTCAGGTTTTGAAGTCCGACAGAAACACCAATCGCTTGAACAATAGTAATAGCAATCGTCGCATAACGAATGATCTGCATATACTTGACCATACCATCACGCTCTTTTTTCATCTGACCAAGTGCCGGAAAAGTCGCAGCAAGAAGTTCCATAATAATAGAAGCGGTGATATAAGGCATGATACCAAGAGATATGATTGAAAGACGCTCAGCTGCGTTACCATTGAACATATTGAAAAGTCCAAGTGCATTGTCAGAGTTGCTGTCGAAGAAAGATTTGATTACCTCTACATCCACACCCGGTACTGGCACATATGCCAGCATACGGTATAGGAATAAGAAGCCAAGAGTAATAAGAATTTTATTTACTAAAGACTTACTCACAATTATTTTC
>JBFEXN010000222.1:0-1778 GCA_041562655.1 Sulfurimonadaceae bacterium | reverse complement strand
CTGCTTTTTGAATCAGTGATCTTGGCAGCTTTTGCATCAGGAATTTTAATATCATCAACAGATATAGATACTCCTGACTCAGTAGCATGTTTGAAACCTAAGTTTTTAAGTCTATCTAGGAAGCCTGCTGTAATGCCTATACCACCATGTTTTTGAACATAATCAACCAATTCGTTGATAGCTTTTTTCTTCATAACTCTGTTCCAAAGTTCAGACGGAACGAAATCAGGAAGTATAGCTTTAAGAAGCATACGCCCTGCAGTAGTATGAATAATTCTACCCTCGTCTCTGGTTCTGACCTTTGCATGAATATCAAGTGCATCATGCTCAATAGCTATTCTTACTTCATCAACGTTTGCAAAAAGTTTGTTTGAACCTTTTACCCCGTTTTTCTCTAAAGTGATATAGTAGATACCAAGAACCATATCCTGTGAAGGCGTTGCAATTGCTTTACCTGACGCAGGAAGAAGGATGTTCATAGATGCCATCATCAATACTTTAGCCTCTGCGATAGCAGCTGAACTAAGTGGTACGTGAACAGCCATCTGGTCACCGTCGAAGTCCGCGTTGAATGCAGCACATACTAACGGGTGAAGCTGGATAGCCTTACCGTCGATAAGCTTAGGATGGAATGCTTGGATCGAAAGCTTATGAAGCGTAGGCGCACGGTTAAGAAGTACCGGATAACCGTCAACTATCTCAGCAAGACACTCCCAAACTTCATTTGTCTTGTCTTCGATCATCTTTTTAGCAGCTTTAACCGTTGTCGCATAACCTTTATCTTCAAGTTTTGCAATAAGATGCGGCTTAAAGAGCTCCAGTGCCATCTTTTTCGGCAGTCCACACTGATCCATAGATAAAGATGGACCAACAACAATTACAGAACGTCCTGAGAAGTCAACACGCTTACCAAGTAAGTTTTGTCTAAAACGACCCTGCTTACCTTTAATGATCTCGCTTAACGATTTCAATGGACGCTTATTTGCACCCTTTACAGCATTTGCACGACGACCGTTGTCAAAAAGCGCATCAACAGACTCTTGAAGCATACGCTTCTCATTTCTTACAATAATCTCTGGTGCTTCAAGCTCTACAAGACGCTTAAGACGTTGATTACGGTTGATAACACGGCGATATAGGTCATTGACGTCTGAAACTGCAAACTTACCGCCATCAAGACTTACAAGTGGTCTTAGGTCCGGTGGAAGGACAGGAAGAACCGTCAACATCATCCATGCAGGATTGTTTCCAGAGTTTAAAAATGACTCGATAACTTTTAATCTTTTAGCGATGATTTTTGTCTTTGCTTCACTTTTAGTAAGCTCGATCTCTTCTTTTAGCTGAGTAAACGCGTCAACCAGGTCGATCGAATCAAGAAGATCACGAACAACTTCACCACCCATACGAGCTTTAAAGCCCAATTCGCCAAATCTTGATACTAGAGTACGATACTGCTCCTCATTTAAAACGTCATATTTTAAAACAGGCGTCTTTGCTTCTGCATCATAATATGCTTCGCCACCCTCTTCTACAATATACGCCTCATAATAGAGTACACGCTCAAGATCTTTCATCTTAATACCTAAAAGCGTACCTATACGTGAAGGAAGCGAGCTAACATACCAGATGTGTGCAACAGGCGTTACAAGCTCTATATGCCCCATTCTGACACGGCGAACTTTAGTGCTGGTTACTTCAACGCCACACTTCTCACATACAACGCCTTTATAACGCATCTTTTTATATTTGCCGCACAGACACTCATAATCTCTTACAGG
>JBFEXN010000221.1:0-1813 GCA_041562655.1 Sulfurimonadaceae bacterium | reverse complement strand
GATACGGCTCTTTATCTCAAAATCGTCTTCACAAAAACCATTTTTGATCATCTTCTTTCTGATCTTTTCGGTAAACTCGTTTATACCGACCTGGATCTGATGATAATTATCTTTGAGATAACCTGTGATACGTCTATAATCTTCGGGAAAGATATATTTGAAGCTTAGGTCTTCAAGCATGTTTTTAAGTGTTGAAATCCCTAGACGGTGTGCGATAGGCGCGTAAACGACCATCGTCTCTTCTGCGATGCGTTCTTGCTTTGCCTGTCCTAGGGCCTCGAGTGTGAGCATATTATGCAAGCGGTCACAAAGCTTGACGACTAATACACGGACATCTTGGATAGAGGCGATCAGCATCTTTCTAAAAGAGAGTGCAGAGACCACCAACTTCTCATCCGAGTCTGAAGGGATCAGTTCCGCATCTCTGATCTTGTCGATCTTGGTCAGGCCCTCCACAAGATGTGCGACATCTTCACCAAACTCGAGGGTGACTTGTGCAATACCAAAATGAGTATCTTCAACAACATCATGTAAAAGAGCGGCAATAACCATAGCCTCATCATCACTGATACTTGAGACGATACTGGAGACAAGGATAGGATGGATGATATAGGGTTCACCGCTTTTACGGTACTGGCCTTCATGGGCCTTTTGTGAAAACTCTAAGGCTTTGATAATGGCGGGAGTAGGTTTTACTATCTCGTGGAAAAATGCTTTTGCACTTTGGAGGTCATGAATATCACGAACGGCATCTATTATCGTATTCATGCCATGCTCCGTTCGCTCTTTAACTGTCTAACTTGGACTAAGCTTGAAAACCTTTGATAGATACAACGCCTTCAGCGATCTCCATCAATGCTAAGTCAGCCGGTTTGTATGTCTTTGGATCAACATTAAGTTTACTTGATTCACCATTTTGCAATTGATCTGCACGTTTTGCTACAGCTAAAGCCAATTGATAACGATCTGCACCTGTTGTTTCAAGTGCTTTTGCAGTTAATTCTTCTAATCTCATTGTGTTTCCTTTATTGTTTTCTTATTTTACTATTGAACACGTGTCCATGTTACCGTTGACGATCTCCAAGAGATTGCCCTCTTTGAACATGTCACATACGATGATTGGCAGTGAGTTGTCCTTTGCCAGAGCAATAGACGTATCATCCATCACTTTAATATCATCATGAAGTGCCTGATCATAGCTAAGTTCAGCATACTTGACAGCGTCTGGGTACTTGTTAGGGTCTTTGTCATAAACACCATCGACCTTAGTCGCTTTGATGATAGACTCTGCATTGATCTCGACCGCACGAAGTGTAGCCGCAGTATCCGTTGTAAAGAATGGATTACCCGTTCCTGCTGCAAAGATGACCACGCGGCCCTTCTCAAGGTGTCTCACAGCACGACGCTGAATATATGCTTCCGCGATCTGCTCCATCTTGATAGCAGTCTGTACACGTACTTTCATGCCGGCGTGTTCACATGCCTCTTGCATCGCAACAGCGTTGATAACGGTAGCAAGCATTCCCATATAATCACCGGCAGTACGGCGAATAATACCGTCTTGTGCAGCTGTGACACCACGGATAATATTACCACCACCGATAACAATACCCACTTCAACACCCGCATCAACAAGACTTTTGATCTCGTTTGCGATATATTTTAAAATCTGTGTGTCAATCCCATGCCCGTTTTCACCGGCAAGAGCTTCACCGGAAAACTTTACTAAAACCCGTTTGCCCATGCATGCCCTTTGTGAACTTCTCACAAAAGAAGTCCTGTTTCTAAAATTTGGGAATTATACTTAAGGTTT
>JBFEXN010000220.1:0-1875 GCA_041562655.1 Sulfurimonadaceae bacterium | reverse complement strand
GGCACTGGTCAAGTTTCCTATTTCGGAGTGCCTAAGTGATATCGCTGCCTTGTGTGAGGCCTACAACGGTAAGATCGTCAATGTCGGTGAAGACGTCATCATCGTTAACGTAGCAGATGTTCCACAGCGTGTGGATAACTTTTTGAAAGCGATAAAACGTTTCCATCCTAAAGAGATCGTTCGCAGCGGTGTCGTTGCGATGGAGATGTAGTGAGACTGTCTGCGATTGCTGAGGCTATTGGTGTCAACTTTGAGGGCGCTGATGTAGAGATAGAAGGTATTCATACCCTAGACGAAGCCACTTCGTCTCAAATAAGCTTTTTAGATAACCCAAAATACCTTTCGAGTTTGGAAGGGACAAAAGCAGCGGCCGTTTTATGTAATGCAGCTGCTGCACAAAAGGTTCCTGCGGGTTGTATAGCATTGGTTGATGAGGAGCCGTATTTAAAACTGGCGCTTGCTTCTAAGCTTTTTGCTCCCAATGTGATTGAGACAGAGGGAGATGAACCTCTTGTAGGAGAAAACTGCCACATCGCACCTACGGCTTACCTTGGAAAAGGGTCTGTTATTGGTAAGAACGTGAAGATCCTGCCAGGAGTCTTTGTCGGGGATAATGCAAAAGTCGGTGACAACACAATACTGCATGCCAATGTGAGTGTCTATAGAGACTGTGAGATCGGTAAAGACTGTATCATCCATTCGGGAACGACCGTCGGGTCTGACGGTTTTGGTTTTGCGCACACCAAGCTTGGTGAACATGTCAAGATCTATCAAAATGGAAATGTAGTGGTTGAAGATGATGTCGAGATCGGTGCGAATTGTGCGATTGACAGAGCTGTCTTCGGGACAACATATATCCGTAAGGGGTGTAAGATCGACAACTTGGTGCAATTTGGACATAATGTCGATATAGGAGAATATTCTATCCTGGTAGCACAATGTGGTATCGCGGGGTCGACAACACTTGGCAGAAACGTCGTTATGGGAGGGCAAAGCGCTACAGCCGGGCACTTGAAGATCGCTCCCTTCTCTCAGTTTGCAGCGCGATCTGGTATTACCAATGATGTGACCGACGGTTCCAAGGTATATGGTGGCTTCCCATTGATGGAACAACGTACATGGTTGAAACTTCAAGCAAAATTGGCTAGACTGTTAAAAACCAAGTAAGGATCTTTTATGAGTACGACAATTGCATTAGACGGTACAAAAAACGGTGTGATATCAGTAACGAAGATTGATGAGCCCTATGGGGCCGGAAGTAACTCAGTTGCAAGTATTGGTATCTCTTTATCGGGTGATGCCCAAAACCCTGAATGGAAGGTACACCTTCCTCTAAATAATCTTGATGATGTGATTGCTGCTCTTAAAGCTTTAAAATAACAGGTCCTAAGTACCTGTATCTTCACACCCTTTTCAAGGGTGCTCTCCTTAGGAATCAACGTGCGTTTAATTAAAACACTTTTTAAATACTATTTTTATCTTATAACTATTCTTTTTGTAGGTCGTTTGGGACTTTTTGTTCTGTATTCTGATCGTTTTTTAAACGATGATGTCAATTATATGATGAGTTTTGTCTATGGGCTTCGTATGGATACGATCGCTGTCTCCTACTTGATGATTATTCCTGTGATACTCCTTTCACTTTCTCCAAGGTCTATAGCAAGTGTAGTAGATAAGATAACGCGTGGATATTTCTTTGTGGTGATCTTGACCCTTGTGTATATGGAAAATGCCACCTTCCCGTTTTTTGCAGAATATGATGTCAGACCGAACTATAAGTTTGTGGAGTACCTTGAGTATCCAAAAGAGGTCTTTTCGATGATCATTGCCGAATATAAGCTTGCATTGGGATTTTCTTTGATGATGATGGCCTTG
>JBFEXN010000219.1:0-1878 GCA_041562655.1 Sulfurimonadaceae bacterium | reverse complement strand
GGTGCAGGAATAGCCATTAAACTCGGTCTTGATATCACATTAGGAATCTCTGCCATCTCGCTCTTTGGTTTTGGCGGAGCACTCTTTACTATTGTCTTGCTCATCATACTTTCGCGTTATCTTCTTAAAGCGCGTCAAGAGTCTCTGTTGCTACTGGGTATCGCTCTTTCATTTTTCTATACCTCAGCGCTCATGGTCATCTTTTACCTCAGTTCTTTTACTGAGACAGCTACTATCATGCGCTTTACTATGGGAAGTCTTTCTATCGTCGGCTACACCAATGTTATTATCATATCCGTAGCTTCTGTTGTTCTGCTTGGGCTTCTTTGGGTAAAACGCTTTGAACTGCAACTCTTGGCTTTATCAGATGAACAAGCCGCCCTTAAAGGTATCAATACCCAAAGTCTTAGCTACTTTTTACTACTTATCACCTCTATCATCATCGGCATCCTCGTCAGTCTGACAGGGCCTATTGGTTTTGTTGGTCTGATCATTCCGCATATGATACGCCGTATCTATCAAAAGTCCGTTGTCTCACTGATTTTACCCGTATTTTTTCTGGGCGGTCTTTTTCTTCTAGCCTGTGATACGGTAGCACGTTTCTTATCGACAAGCAGTGAGATTCCTATCGGTGTCATAACAGCCCTTATAGGTGGACCTTTCTTCATCTATCTAATCATCTCAAGACAAAGGTAGTAACTAATGAGTTACACTTCATGGTTCACAAAACATGGTAAAAAACATAAAGATATTGTTGAAAAACTACTTGCCAAGGGCTTTGACAAAGAACAGATAATAGACTATTTTGATTTTGAATCTATGCTCAAGAACGAGCCTGATTTCTGCCCTTTGTATGCCGAAAGTAAAAAATGTCATGATATGCCTAGCCTTAACTGTTATCTCTGCTCATGCCCTAATTTTCGTTTTGATGACAAGGGTTTTGACAAGGTTGAGCAGAAGACTCGTTACAGTTTTTGTGATATAGACTCAAAAGATGGACGAGTCGGTGTATATGGAGAAAAAGTTCATCAAGACTGCTCACAATGTGGTGTACCTCATCATAGAGCTTATGTGGAGAAACATTTTGATTTGGACTGGTTTGAGATTATGAAGGAGTGCCCTCTTGGGAGTTAAGACTTCACTAACTCTTTCACAAGCACAGGTACTTTTTCCAGATATAGATATCACCTCCCTGCATCCGACACATCATGGGGTTATCGATACGACCTATATTCTCAAGACGAACTCATCTTGCTACATACTCAAAAGATATGAGCGCGCGAGCCAAGAACAGATTACAGATGAGACAAGGCTTCTAGATCATCTTCGTGCGTGTCATTTAAATGTTCCACAACTGCTTGGCATCGTAAAAGGATGGTATCTTTTCACTTATATCAAGGGTGAACTTCCCCATCAGATAAGCTTGTACAATCTTAAATCACTAGGTCAATTCTTAGGAAAGATGCATCTTTCTACAAGAAGAAGAAAGTCCTGTTTCACCCCTTTCAAAAAGAGTACCTTTAAAAAAGAGATTAAAAATATACGACTTAAGCATCCCCTTCTTGCCAAACAGCTTGAAAGACTTCTATATTTTGAGGATAAACATGATGGGATAATCCATGGAGATCTTTTCCCTGACAATGCTAAACTTGAGAAAAACAGACTTGGCGTATTTGACTTTGTTGAAGCTGGAAATGGAAGTTTCCACTTTGACGCAGGTATAGCGGCTATGAGTTGGATTGCCAAAGAGAAAAAGATAAGCAAGATGAAATTGCAGATATTTTTAAATGCCTACAACCAACAGGCCCCCTATAAACTAAAGCTGTCTGAGCTACTGACTCAGATGCAGTATGCTGCACTGACGTATGCTCTGCAGAG
>JBFEXN010000218.1:0-1883 GCA_041562655.1 Sulfurimonadaceae bacterium | reverse complement strand
GTTATAAATGTTTTAATTGTTTTAGTTGTTTTAGCAATTAAAAATAATATGTATTTATGCATACAATGCAAGGAGAGTACCAGTGAATAGCCCAACGCCAAATGGTAATCAGTTAAAGCTTGACCCTAAAAAATATATTGTCAGCAAAACGGACCCAAAAGGGATCATCGAATACGGGAATGATTATTTTGTCGAGATTTCGGGCTATCAAAGCCACGAATTGATCGGCCGCCCGCATAACATCATTCGTCATCCGGATATGCCCGCAGTTGTCTTTAAGATGATGTGGGATCGTCTGAAACAGCATAGAAATATCTTTGCCGTAGTCAAAAACCTGGCGAAAGACGGAAGCCACTATTGGGTTGTTACCGAGTTTGAAACGAAACTCGATCCGTTGACTAACGAGATATTGCACCATAGTGCTTACAGAAAAGCAGCTTCTCAAGATGTTATCGACGCTGTGGCGCCGCTCTATAAAAAACTGTTGACCATTGAACGTGAAAGCGGACTGGAAGCATCTGAGAAGTACTTTGCAGGCTACCTTGATGAGCAGCATAAGTCATATGATGAGTTTATTGATGAGATCATTGGAAACAAAGGGGTCTTCAAGTTCTTCTTCCAGGCAATGAAAAAGATGTTTGGGGGATGATTGTAGGATGACAGGCCGTAAGCCTGTCAGTGAAAGTGCAGCGTTTTCTTAAACGATCAGCTGCTCTATCTTCGTGATAACGTCTCTCTCACGTACAGGTTTCATCAGGAAACCGTTCGCTCCACACTCAAGTGCTTCAGTCTTTTTAGTCTCATCTGTTGTAAGGATGATGACAGGCAGCTGTTTCAGACTTTCGTCTGCACGAAGGACTTTCAGCATCTCGATACCACCCATTACAGGCATAATGATATCAAGCAATATAATATCGATGTCGTCCTGTGTCTTGAGTATCGCGATGGCATCAGCCCCGTTTTTAGCTTCTATTACTGCTTCCACATGTGGCGCTTTCATCAGCATAGATTTTAAAAGTTTGAGGTTAATCATATCATCATCGACAGCAAGTACTTTTAACTGTTTTTCAGCCATATCTCAACGTCCTTTTTAGATGAATTTTTCAAAGACAAGACGAAGCAGATCTTTGTTAATAATATTTTTAATGATCTCATGGACATACATTTCGTCCTCTTCACTCTGTTTACGTGAAGGATCGATCATCATGACAAGGTTTGTGTCACTTACTGTTGCTCTAATAATATCATTTAGTTCCTTAAGGTCTAGTCCACTTAACTCTTTGTCGAAAAGGGCAAGTTTGTATTTATGATCTTTAAGATTATTGATAAAATCTTCGCTTGTTTTGACAGAAACATAGCTGTATCCAAGTTCACCGAGAAGGTGCTCGAAAAGTTTTGTCTCCAGCGTGTTTTTCTTTGCAAGGATGATATCGGCACGGTATTTGGAACCAGACGGCTCCGCTTGTTCAACGACCTCTTCTTCTAGCATATCAGGTATCGTTTCTTCTACCGGGAGACTTTCAGCGACTGCAGCAGTATCAACGGAAATCTCTTCAGTTGCTACGGCTTCGGCTTGTGAAACCTCTTCTGCCGGTGCTTCTGCCGCAGGTGTTTCTTCCGGCTTCGCATGTATATCTACGATCTTGTGCCCGACAAAGCTGTTAAGGAGTGTAACGATCTCCGTACGTACAAGCGGTTTGGTCGTATACTCATCCATACCGGCAGCCAGGAAGCGCTCGCGGTCTCCTTTAAGCGCATTGGCAGTCAATGCGATAATCGGCGTATGTGTCTGGTTGAAGTCCTCTTCAAAGTCCAGGATCTCCTGTGTCGCTTCCACACCGTCGAGTACCGGCATCTGGATATCCATAAAGATTATGTCATAC
>JBFEXN010000217.1:0-1956 GCA_041562655.1 Sulfurimonadaceae bacterium | reverse complement strand
CCATGCTTCTCCGAAGCGATCTCCTCGATCTCAGTGACACGCTTTAAAAAGGATTCCAAGACCTCTCTTCGTGCACCCGGACGTGCAGCGGAAAGAGCATCACCCGCACACACTGCCGCACATTCGATACTTTCGATCTCAGCCAGCCCATGATGTGCAGGGATAGCATTTAAGACAACCGGATCTTCATTATAAAGTCGGGCCAGTTCTATACCAAGGTCTACGTGGTTACCGCCTTTTTCATGCGTTAGTGCCTTACCGATATCATGCAATAGACCGGCTCGTTTTGCCAAGGTCTCATCGCCGCCCAGTTCAGCCGCGATAATACCTGCCAGGTTTGCGACCTCTAAGGTATGTGCCAAGGCATTCTGACCATAAGAAGCACGATACCTTAACCGACCGATGAGTTTTAACAGCTCCGGATGGATACTTGTTATTCCCATCTCTATAGCGATCTTCTCACCCTCATCCAGGACAGAGTCTTCAAACTCAGCAGTCACCTTTTCGAATATTTCTTCAATACGCGCAGGCTGGATACGCCCATCCTCGATCAGAAGTTCGATCGTACGGGTCGCGATCGCACGTCTGTAGAGGTTAAAACTGCTGAGTATGATCGCATTGGGTGTCTCATCGATGATGATATCGACTCCCAATAGCAGTTCAAGGGTCTTGATATTTCGGCCCTCTTTACCAATAATACGGCCCTTTAGCTCATCATCCTTAAGATGGACCGTGTTCATAAGACGCTCAGATGCGAACTCACCGGCAAAACGTGAAGTCGCCTGCGCGATGATATAGTTGGCCTTGCGCTGCCCCTCTTCTTTGGCCTTTTGTTCATAGCGTCGCACGATATGGGCGATATCTGCACGCGACTCTTCTTCCACCTTTTTAAGTAAAAGCCCCTTTGCTTCTTCACGGGTCAACCCCGCACCACTTTCTATAATCTTTACCGCTTCATTCGCACGGATAATGTAATCTTCTTTTTGTTTCTCCATAGAACGCTTAGTACGTTCTAACTGCAGGTTTAGGTTTTCAGTCTTTGACACCTCAAGTTTGATACGACGCAATTCATCTGCTTTAAAAGCATTAAAAGCAGCTTTTTTATCCTCAAGTTCTTGGTACTGTCCTTTTAATTCTAAACGTGCATCATTGACAGCCTCGTCAAACCTTTTCTGTGCTTTTGCTTCTACTTCTTGTGCCCTAAAGCTTGCCTTGTGCAGTAAAAGTTCTGCTTCTGAATCAATTGCCTTCGCTCTTGCCTTTGCTTGTTCTACAAATACGTCAAACTGAGCGCTGCTTAATTTTTTGGAGATCAAAAATCCGATTACTCCGCTGACGGTAGCGATACCACCGCCTAAGAGAATCTGACTTAACATTTGGTTTCCTATATTTTATACTTTTGGGTGTTATATAAATATCAGCTTGAACATCATAGTCATCTGTGATCTTAATGTCACAGATACACTCCTCAAGCTGAACAAAAATAATGACGGGTTTTTGGGTAAGTGTCGAGAAAAATCTATCATACATCCCTTTCCCAAAACCGATTCGCTTTGCATCTGTGTCTACCCCAACGACAGGGACAATGGCGACGTCTACTTTTTTAATGTTTAACAATGTCATGTTTGGCTCACTAACACCGAAGTTCCCTTGGGTTAGAGGCATACGGTATGGTACCATCTTAAAACTTTCACCGACCATAAACGGAACATAACATTTTCTTATCTTTCTTTTTTCTTCTTTTAATAAAGATCTGACGTCGACCTCGAATCCCAAAGGCATGTAGAAGAGTATGGAACGAGGCTCTAAATCGTTTAATAACTGTTCCAAGATGAGTTTGACTTTGTGATCCTTACTTTTTTTGCCCTGTAATGAAGCACGATTGAGTCTTTTTGTACATACTTTTCTAAATGATGCTTTGTCTATACTCACATTAAGCCTTGAATGATTATAATT
>JBFEXN010000216.1:0-2055 GCA_041562655.1 Sulfurimonadaceae bacterium | reverse complement strand
CGTTCATTGTTCGCTTTCGTATCCAAATGTATTGCCAAAGAGGGAATAATGGCTAAAGGCCGTTTAAAATCAACCAGAGGATGTACAAGCCTACCCGCCTCATCCAAACCACTGACACGTCCCGCCAAAGAGAGGTCCCGATCAAACCAAGGATTGAGTAAAGGACTTCCATAGACCTCAACGCCTAGCTGAATGTATCCCTTTTTATGGATGATGGCATTGGGTTTGAGTTTCAGACAGGGACTGTCTGTGTGAGCACCGACCATAAACACACCATTAGTGCTGACATCTTCCTGGGCATAGACAAAAGCGATCAAAGAAGAGTCGTTGCGTGTCACATAATACTGCTGACCCTCTTCAAGATTCCACGTGTCTGCCTCATCAAGTCTGACAAATCCTGCTCTTCCAAGTCTCTCTGACAAACTTTTAGTCGCATGAAAAGGGGTCGGAGAATCCGTTAAAAAGGTTAATAGGTCACTGTTAAAATCACTTTGTTGCATTAGAATCCTGTAATAGTTTGATAATAGTTTTATTGCCGGAGAGTTTAGCATAATTCAAAGCATCCCTGCCGTCGTGGTCACGGATATTCTTATCCACTCCCAGTTCAATAGCTAACTTGACGATCTCAACGTGTCCGAACTCACATCCAATGTGCAAGATTGTCTTGCCATCCTCATCGATGGCGTTGATAGGCATATGTTGAAAGGACTCTCTAACTTCCTGTGTCTTTCCTTCCTCGGCCAAGTCAAAAACATCTTGAGATTCGTCCTGCTGCGATCTGTTAGCTACCTTGCTCAAATACATGATCACCTTGACACGGTTTTTTTCGATGGCATAGACCAGGGGCGTCTTGTGAAAATTATCCTTGACGTCTACATCGGCTCCATGTTGGACAAGATACTCGACAATACTCAACCGTCCGATACGAGCAGCGAGATGAAGTGGAGTACGGCCATCCGCGTCCACAGCGTTGATTAAGGCACCCTCTTTCACAAGTTTTCGTACCTCAGGTTCATTTATATTGACAAGAGCTGTATGCAGCGGTGTCGCAAAACTGCTCACTGCAAAGCATAATAAATACACAAAAGTTTTCATAACTTTTATTATAACCAAGGAATATTTACTTTCTGTTTCTCAAAGCTTCTAAATACAAGCCTTTGATATGTTTATCATAAAGGAACGCAGCGTAATCGATGCGTTCATCCTCTTTGTAAAGTCCCCATCTATCACATATCCACCCTTCTGACAAGGAACATTTAACCCCATCAAAGCTCACCTCTTCTTCCATAAGGAATTTCTTCAGTGTGACCTGAAGCATGACAATACGTTCCATGAAGAATTTTACATTTTTTTCGCTATAGACAGTTCGAGGTTTAAAACCGATAAAAAACAGGACATTAAAAGCGGCGATGACAAATATCATCTGTATAGCTGACGTCTGATAAAGTAAAAAGAGTACAAATACTACGGATAATGATGCGACGGCAAGCATCATCTGCAATTGCTTGAACTTTTTTATCTTTACCTTTTGCTCTTTGTACTTTGACTCCAGCAGCTCATTTAAACGTGTTAAAGCAGCGATGATGATCTCAGGCGACATTAACGTCCAAAAGCTTTTCAATCTCTGGTATGACCTTATTGTCAACACGAATCGCCGAATCAAGAACAATGTTTTGCAGCTTTGAGGTGATGCAGAGTTTCATCTGACGTGATCCTGGGTTTTGACGGATCAGACGGTACAGCTCTTCCAGTTGGGCAAGATTACGGGATAGACGTACTGTGATCACCAGAGGTTCTTGCGGTTTTTCCATAATCTTGGTCTGTACTTTTTTCGCCTCTTTTTTAACCTCTTTAAGCGTAAATATCTTCACGACTGAGATACGGGTAAACATCTCCGTATGTGTCACTTTCACTTTAAAGGCGACAGGTTCATCAAGGTCCATCTCCTCGAGCTGTTCCAACTTATCGGCAAAGAGCATCATCTCGATATTACCATGAAAATCCATTAGGTTTAAGATACCGAATTGATTTCCTTTTTTAGAGGTCTTTTTTTGT
>JBFEXN010000215.1:0-2097 GCA_041562655.1 Sulfurimonadaceae bacterium | reverse complement strand
TGTGCAAGCGGCATAGTCTGGCGTGTAGCCATGAGAGAGTCATCCATTCTAAGGTCTCTTACTCCCTCGATATATGCCGGAATATCTACGTGAGACGGACAAGCGTCAGAACATGGAGATGTGATCTTTGCAATGTATCCTATTGTCTCGTGATAGTGTTTTGATGGCTTTTGCTCATTTATGCACTCCAAAAAAACATCTTCAAAGTGAGTCATAAGATCAATTATAGGATTTGGAACAGTTTTTCCGATCTCACATTTTGAAGTGATCTGCATACTTTTGCCGATCTCTTTTAGATGGTCCAAATCAGCCTTACTTCCTTCACCGCGTGCGATCTTGTCAAGCTGGTCATACAAAATACGTCCGCCCCAGCGTCCCGGTGCACATCTTCCGCATGCTTCGGAATACTCTTGATACTGTGCGGCATACTCCATTGCAAGACGGATAACATCTACATCTTCATCAAAAAGTGCAACACCGTCCCAGCCGATGAAAGCCTTTGATTCACGATGAGAGTCATACTGTGCCGGTAGGTTGTAAGCTGATTCTTTCCACTCCTCTATAGGTGTGTTGATGTTATTTACAAACTCACCGTTCCAAGTAGAAAAATATACTTTACTCAAAATTTAGATCCTGCTTATTTTTTTGTCACGATAGTCCAGTCGACTTCGTTGAACTTTAAAGAGTTTAACAACTCATACCCACACTCTTTTACCAGATCAGCAGATCTTTGGATCGGAGAGAAGTCACCGATCTCAAATAAAAAGATTGCTACTTCCCCTGCTTTATGAGATGATAAAATCTCTTTCATACGAGGCTCAAAATTATCTTTTAGGTGTCTTAAATCATATCTTTTCATTAGCGGTCTACCTCTCCAAATACGATATTTGTTGTACCGATTATAGAAACAACGTCCGGAATATAGTGACCTGGTAAAAGGTCAGTGAGTATCCCCGTGTGCCAGAATGACGGTGCACGAAGTTTCAGTCTGTACGGATAAGGTCCGCCTTGAGAGTTGATGTAAAAACCTAGTTCCCCTTTTGGAGACTCGGTTGCTACGTAAACTTCTCCCACAGGAGGTCTCATACCTTGTGTTACAAGAACGAAGTGCTGCATCAAAGAGTAGTTCTGCGTCATGATGTCGAGCTTTGGAGCAGAAACATATTTCGGCGCATGAGCCATCAGCTCTGTCTGTCCGTCTTTAACACATTTTTCGTACATGTCGATTGTCTGGTAAAGGATCTTTGCAGACTCTCTCATCTCTTCCATATAGATACGGTATCTTGCGAAGTTATCACCCTTGTCAGAGTAAGGAACTTTAAACTCTACTTCATCATAAAGCTCGTACGGTTCCTCTTTACGGATATCCCAAGCAACGCCTGAAGCTCTAAGCATTGGTCCTGTACATCCCCATGAAAGCGCCATCTCAGTTGGTATTGTTCCGACCTCTTCCATTCTCATCAACCAGATACGGTTAGTATCAAGAAGGTCTTCGTAGTCTTTTATATTTGCAGGAAGCTTGTCCAAAAATGTTCTAAGCTGAGCAATAAAAGTGTCTTGGATATCAAGAGGAACTCCGCCGATACGGATAGCGGCGTGAGTAAGTCTCGCTCCACAGTATCCCTCGATGATGTCCATCAGGTACTCTCTCTCGCGGAATGCAAAAAGGAACACCGTCATAGCACCGATATCAAGCGCAGTAGTTGCCAGCCAGAAAAGGTGACTCATAAGACGATTGATCTCTAGAAGCATCATACGGATAACTTTAGCACGGCGAGGAACTTCAAGACCTACAAGTTTCTCGACCGCCAGAGCAAATCCGTAATTGTTTGAAGATGATGCTATATAGTCCATACGGTCAGTCGTAGGCATAAACTCATTATAGATCATATTCTCAGCCATCTTCTCCATACCGCGGTGAAGGTAACCGATATCCGGATGGGCTTTTACTATCATCTCTTGCTGAAGATGGAGCATCAAACGAAGCTGTCCGTGAGCAGAAGGGTGCTGCGGACCGAAGTTTAAGACCATCTCATTATCTTCTCTATCAAAAGTGATATTTTCAAAAAACGGGGTTAATCTGTTCTTTACTTGCAT
>JBFEXN010000214.1:0-2099 GCA_041562655.1 Sulfurimonadaceae bacterium | reverse complement strand
TGAACCTGTCATAAAATTCATCAAGCAGGCTGCTGCCGATCCCGATACCATCGCTATACGTATGACACTTTACCGTGCAGGACCGAACTCTCCTATCGTCAAAGCACTGATTGATGCGGTACGTGACGGAAAACAGGTTATGGTGCTTGTCGAACTCAAAGCAAGATTTGATGAAGAGAATAACCTGCGCTGGGCAAGAGCGCTTGAAGATGTAGGAGCACATGTTGTGTATGGTATCCCCGGGCTGAAAGTCCATGCAAAGATCGCTCAGGTCATCAAAAGACAAAATGGAAAACTCAAAAGCTATGTGCACCTTGCGACAGGAAACTATAATCCAAGTACAGCAAAGATCTATACAGATATATCATACTTTACAAGTAAAGATATCTTTAGTACAGATGCTACACACTTTTTTCATTTTTTAACAGGTTTTTCTACCCAGACAAAATTAAGCAATCTCTTCATGTCTCCAACACAGATCAAACCAAAGATCATCAAACTTATAGAAAAAGAGCGAAAATATGGTCCGGAGGGCCATATCATCCTAAAAGCCAATTCTCTTGTAGATATGGATGTCATCAAGGAACTCTACATCGCTTCACAGCAGGGTTGCAAGGTTGATCTTATCATCCGCGGTATCTGCTGTTTAAAACCTGGTATCAAAGGTGTCAGCGAAAATATCACTGTCTCTTCGGTCATAGGAAAATACTTAGAACATGCACGTATCTACTTCTTTAAACATGACAAGGTCAAATGCTACATCTCCTCTGCAGATCTCATGCCTAGAAATCTTGTAAGACGGGTTGAACTGATGACGCCTATCTTGGAAGAGACACTGGCACAAAAGATAGAACAGATACTCATGCTGCAGCTAGCGGACAATACACTGCGCTGGGAACTGCAAGAAGACGGCAATTACACAAAAGTGCCTTCTTTGGGGAGATCAGTCAATAATCATGATGTCTTAGAAGAATATGTAAACAAGATCCACAACAAGACAAAAAAAGAGACACCTAACTATGTAAGCCGTTTGGCAAGCCGTATCTTAAAGGAGAGTTAATGCTAATAAAATTTAAAGAATGGACACCTAAACTGGGACCCAACGCATGGATAGCCGAGGGAGCTTCAGTGATCGGGCGTGTAAGTATGGGTGAGGACTCGGCTGTTTGGTTTGGGTGTGTAGTACGTGGTGATGTACATCACATTACCATCGGAGACAGAACCAATATACAAGATCTCAGCATGGTACATGTTACACATCATAAAAAAGCAGACATGTCCGATGGGCATCCTACTGTGATAGGAAATGATGTGACGGTAGGCCACCGTGTGATGCTGCATGGATGTACGATAGAAGATGCCTGCCTTATCGGTATGTCAGCAACCATACTTGACGGTGCTGTCATAGGGAAAGAGTCTATTGTAGGTGCTGATTCTCTGGTAACCAAAAACAAGGTCTTTCCTCCTAGAAGCCTCATTATGGGAAGTCCTGCAAAAGTAGTACGCCAATTGACAGATGATGAAGTGGCTGAACTCTATGCCTCTGCAAAACGTTATGTCGATTTTAAAAATGAATATCAGTAAAAAGGCTACCATCAAGAAATGAAACAGATCATTATCAAAAGCTTCCAAGATATGCTCTCCAAAGAGGTGGTCCTCTTCGTGCTTAAAATAGGATTTATCTCGGTTGCCGTAACACTGTTTCTTACATGGAATATGTGGGGGGCATTAACCAATTTTATCTCATCCTATCTCTCATGGATCCCATGGGAATGGCTCCAGACATCAGGTGCATCCTTAGCGTCATTTTCTGTTGCCTATATGCTTTTTATCATTATCGTAGCACTACTAACATCACTCTACAGCGAAAAACTTCTTATAGCCTTGGCAAAAAAACGTTACCCAAATATCCCAGTGGTTGGTAGTGCAGAAATCACTACTTCGATCCTTTTGACATTAAAAGCAAGTATTATTTTTCTTTTTCTCTTTCTCTTTATGATCCCCTTGCTTTTTATCCCTCTCTTTGGTCAAGTGATCATACTCTATCTATGGTCCATCTTACTCAAAGAACCTACGATATACGATGTAGGAGCGCTCTT
>JBFEXN010000213.1:0-2132 GCA_041562655.1 Sulfurimonadaceae bacterium | reverse complement strand
CGTAAAAGTGACGGTTCCTCAAGGCACTCAGCCAAACGCTGTATTACGTTTGGCAGAAAAGGGTCTGCCACATTTTGGAGAGTTGAAAAGAGGAGATATCTATCTTCGCGTCAACGTGCATATCCCTGATACTCTGAGTGAAGAAGAGAGGGAGCTTTATACACGACTTCGAAATGTCAGGCCTATTGCCTGATTATTCGTCTTTATCATGTCTTGGATGCTGAAACTGCAATACTTTTGTTGAAAGTTCTTGCAGTCGTGCCACGACTTTAGCATTGACAGAGTCGCTTGGAAAGAGTCCCGAAGCGTCTAGTACACCTGCCTCTGTGCCGGTAAGTATCGTTATTCCCTCATCAATCGTCTTGACAGAATATATGGCGAATTTCTTTTTTTCTACCGCTTCACGTACTTCTGTTTTAAGCATAAGATGTTTGACATTGGCTTCGGGGATGATGACGCCATAAAAGGCTTCGGGGTCTTTTCGCATGCAGATATCAAAAAATCCTTCTATCTTCTCGTTTACACCACCGATAGGCTGGACTTCACCGAACTGATTGACCGAACCGGTTACGGCAATGTTCTGTTTGATTGGCAGGCCTGAGAGGGAAGAGAGCAGGGCATAAAGTTCAGTAGACGAAGCGCTGTCTCCTTCCACCATTCCATAGGACTGCTCAAACACTAAGGATGCGGAGAGGCTCAAAGGCAGATCCGAAGCATAGGTCGCCCCGAGATAGGCACTGAGTATCATCACCCCTTTTGAATGTATCGGGCCGCTAAGCTCAACCTTACGCTGTATGTCAATGATCTCTCCCTTTCCGATACGTGTTCTCGCTGTAATACGTGATGGCAGGCCAAACTCGTATCCTCCAAGGGAGATAAAACTGAGAGCATTGATCTGACCGACGGCACTTCCACTGACATTGATCATTATCGTATTCTCATCGATCTGTTCATACAGCTTCATCTGAATACGGTTGAGTCGTTCTCTTCGCGTGTCAAGCACTTTGTTGATATCGTTTTTATCTATGACGGTGTGATTGTTTTTCTTAGACCAGTAATCGGCCTCTTTTAAAAGGTCTGCGAGTGTGCGAAGATGGGTGGAAAACTTCAGAGCATGTGAGACTTCACGTGAGCTTTGCTCGATCACTCTCGAGACAGCATCTGGAGTAAGTGGGCACAACTCATGGCGCTTGGCGATCGTTCCTATCATCCTTGCATATAACTGGTGGTTGTCATCATTACGCGGTATCTCGTCTTCAAAGTCGGCGTTGACCTTGAAAAGTTCCTGAAAATCGGGGTCATACTGATGTAGAAGATAATAAAAGATACGCTCCCCGACGAGTATGACTTTGACATTGATCGGGATTGGTTCTGGCTCAAGCGTAGTCGTACTGATCAAGGAATACTGCTGTGCCAGAGATTCTATACGTATCTCTTTTGAGCGCAAGACTCTTTTTAGTTCTTCATAGGCAAAGGGCTGCATGAGAAGTTTTCTGGCATCGAGCATCAAATATCCGCCATTTGCCTTATGCAGCGCACCGGGCTTGATCATACTGAAATCAGTCACTAATGTACCTATTTGAGAAAGATGCTCGATCTTTCCTATGAGGTTTTGGTGGATAGGATTGTCCTCAAAGATGACGGGTGCAGCCTTCTCGGTACCGTTGGTAATAAAGACATTTACCTGATAACGGGCAAATGAAGGTGTGTAGAAGTCCTTCATAAACGGCGGTATACCCTGTATATCGTCAGTTTTGCTCAGAAAGTCCTGTACGTGACGAATGACATCATCTTGCAGGTCATTGAGATAGCTGATGATCTTTTCTGAACCAGAATATTCACGGCGAAGCTCATCAATAAGCGAGTCAACAGCCTCTTTGGTGATCTTTTTGTTGAGTGCTTTGAACTCTTTTTGCTGGGATTTGTTAAGGGCACTTATCTGGTGCAGACTCTCTTTTACGATGAGTTCGAACTCATCTATCTTACGGTTTATCTCCTCTTTTTCCTTTTCTCCAATAGCCTTGAACTCTTCGGCTGAAAGGATCTTTCCCTCTACGATGGGAACAAAGGTTATTCTGCTTTTGGACGTTGTGTTCATCGAAACATCATGCTTCTTGGCCTCTTCCTCCAGG
>JBFEXN010000212.1:0-2250 GCA_041562655.1 Sulfurimonadaceae bacterium | reverse complement strand
TACGACTGAGGCTATCTCTTCTTTTGGACAATCATGTAATGTCAAAGGAGGTTGTCCTGGTGCTTTACACCTGATCTTAAAATATGAGAACAACTTTGAAGAGGCCATGAAGCAGAACGTATATGCGGGGGGAGATTCCGCAGCACGGGGTATGGTCGCAGGGATGATACTGGGTGCGTACAACAGATTTGAAAGCATACCCCAAAGATGGATAGAGGGGTTGAGTTCAAAAGATCGAATATCTTCATATATAGGAGCAGTCAATGAATAAAATACCCTTAAATATGGTCGAGTTTATTCAAGAGCATCATGTCTTATCAATGGCAACAGTCCAAAACGATATGCCTGTGTCGTGTTCTTTGTTTTATCTGTTTATCCCGCAAGAAGAGTGTTTCATATTTGCCTCGGATTATGAGACTGAGCATATGAGAAATATCCTGCAAAACCCTGATGTCTCTGCTGATATACATAATGAGACAAAGGAACTGGAGCATATCAGAGGTATACAGATCAAGGGAATGGTGACCAATGCTGAAGCAAGGCATGAACACCTTTATCTCAAAGAGTACCCCTATGCCAAGGATGTTGGCAAGAAGGCTTTTTGGAAACTGAAGATCACTGAGTTGAAATACACAGATAACAATTTAGGTTTTGCACAAAAAGAGACGTGGAAATACTAGCTTTTCATCTGCTTTTCTTGGTAGGCTTGACAGGGTTGCCCTGTACTTCCCTTCACGACAAGTGAAGGTATTTGCTGGGATTTAAATCCATATACCTTACATCCATGAGGCTTTGAACTCTCCCATGTGACATAATAATGCAGACATTTTTTACAATTAATCCTAATCATAATGGCATTATAATATAATGTCCAAAAATATTAAAGAGACCACTATGCAACAAACCTTAGAGATGCTAAAGCTTCAGCAAGAGCTCAATGATTCTACCAATGGGATCAATTGGGAGATCGGTGTGACAAAAAATGGAAAACGTATTGACTGGAAACGTTGTATCTATATGGAATCAGCTGAACTGATCGATTCTTTTGCTTGGAAACACTGGAAAGCTATCAATAAAGAACCAGACTGGGAGAACATCAAGATCGAGGCTGTTGATATCTGGCACTTTGTCCTGAGTCTTCTGCTTCAAGAGTATAAACTCCAAGAACGTGGTAGTATCGAAGATCTAGCAAAACATATTGTCTCTCAAGAGGGTTATACAGCTTTTTCTACACTTGATTATCGTCCGGAAGCTACGATGTATGAGATCATTAAAATGGTTGAAGAGATGATGTTTGACGTCTTGAAACCGGAAGGTTTTGACCTGGATGCTCTGATCAATGACTTTTTCAAGATGGCGCTTCACTGTGGTGTAAATCTTCAAGAGCTGTATATCTTATATATCGGAAAAAACATCTTGAACCGTTTCCGTCAAGACCATGGTTACAAAGAGGGCACGTATATCAAGGTGTGGAACGGTAACGAGGACAATGTCGTTATGCTTGAGACGATGGCGAAGAACCCTGAATTTGGCGGAAATGAACTCTATAATGCCTTAGAAGAGGTCTATCAAAATCTATAATCCCCCCATTCTCTGGAGGGACTTCTTATGAAGTGAATACTTTGTCAATGAATGATGGGCTCAGGATGGCCACTGCGCTCTTCTAGTATCTGAGAAATGTCTTCGACTTCCAAGCCATAAGCAAGTAGAAGTTTTTCTGCTTTTTCTTGATCCGCTTTTTCAAGAGACAGTGTCAGTGCATACAGCTTACCTAACTCTCCTACTTGATACAATAATGCATCTTTAATGACATCATCAACGCCAAGTTCGTTCAATATCAAAGGCAGAGGCATCTCAAATACCGTCTCTAGTAATGATAAAAGAGCAACAAAACGTGCTCGGGTCAAAAGCTCTTCATCATCCTTTTTCATACGCTTTAGGATACCCATCATCAGATCGATCCTGTTTTGTACGATGATGGAGCAAGGATTTATATCGTTAGCACTGGTACGGCCTGATTTAGCATAGACGATAAGCATCAACCACTGCATAAGCGGTTTTTTACCAATGTTCTCCAACATCCCGCAGATACTTGTGGCACTTGTGTCAAAGTCGAACCCGCCTGAATTGACAAACTGTAAAAGCTGCAGAATGATCTCATTTTGCTTTTCAAACTGTATACAGATGTCCTGCATGGAAACAGAGCCTTGTAAAAGATTGAACAGACGAATGACGCCTAAGTGGTGAGGG
>JBFEXN010000211.1:0-2272 GCA_041562655.1 Sulfurimonadaceae bacterium | reverse complement strand
TTTTGTCTTTTTTAAAGAAGCATCCGCATTGCAGAACGATTCTCTTGTTTTGGGATTCTAGCACAACAAAACTAAAGTTAATATCATGCATAAATGTAAGAGATGCAATTTAGATTCTATTAAAGTAGGAAGCCTCATTTAGCACTTTTGGCTTTGCGCTATAATGCCATTATTATTTATCAAAGGACTTATCGATGACAAAAGAGTATTTATTTACTTCCGAGTCTGTAACGGAAGGACATCCGGATAAGATGGCAGATCAGATCTCTGATGCGATTTTAGACTATATTATAGAGCGTGACCCGGATGCACGTGTAGCATGTGAGACAATGGTGTCAAATGGGTTTTGTATGATCTCGGGTGAGATGAAGACGACGGCGTATGCCCCTATTCAAGATATAGCTAGAAATGTGATTCGTGAGATCGGATACACAGATGCGACATATGGATTTGATTACAGAGCAGCAGCTGTCTTGAATGGTCTGGGAGAACAATCACCAGACATCAATCAGGGCGTTGATCTGGAAGATGGCGAGATCGGTGCAGGTGATCAGGGGCTTATGTTTGGTTATGCCTGTAATGAGACAAAGACTTTGATGCCTTTGCCGATCTATCTTGCACACCAGTTGACTCAACGTTTGACACAAGTCAGAAAAGATGGGATCGTCTCCTACCTTCGTCCTGACGGAAAGGCACAGGTGACTGTCAAATATGTAGATGGAAAACCTGTCGGTGTAGATACGATCGTCGTATCTACACAGCATGCTCCTGAAGTCTCACAGGCTCAATTGAAAGAAGACGTTATTGAAGAAGTAATTAAGGCTGTAATCCCTAGAACACTTTTAAATGATGATGTCAAATATCATATCAATCCGACTGGAAAGTTCGTGATAGGCGGTCCTCAAGGTGATGCTGGTCTGACAGGACGTAAAATAATTGTTGATACCTATGGGGGGTCTTGTCCTCATGGCGGTGGGGCTTTCTCAGGAAAGGACCCGACCAAAGTCGATCGTTCAGCAGCTTATGCTGCGCGTCATATCGCCAAAAACTTTGTAGCAGCGGGTGCGTGTGAGAAGATGACTGTCCAGATAGCATATGCAATCGGTGTGGTGCAGCCAGTGTCAATTATGGTAAATACACATGAGACAGCGGTTGTCGAGGAGACAAAGATTGAAGAGTGTATTCAAAAGCTCTTTGATCTTAGTCCCAAAGGGATTATCAAAAGTCTTGATCTTCTACGACCAATATACCAACGCACTGCGGCTTATGGGCATTTTGGACGCGAGGAAGATCTCTTCTCGTGGGAGAAAACAGATAGAGTAGATGAGATAAAAAGTTACTTGAACCTTTAATGAATAACGTTTAAGCAATTTTTTTTGCATCATTTAAAAAAAATTCGATACACTTAGCCTAACATTTTAATTAGGAGAAATGATATGGCAGTATTTATTAATGATACATGTATTAACTGTGGTGCTTGTATTGACGAATGTCCAGTAGAGGCAATCGTTGACGAAGATGATAACCCAACGGGTGAGGAACTTTACTATGTTTATCCAGATAAATGTGTAGAGTGTGTTGATCACCATGATGAGCCGGCTTGTGCTACTGCTTGTCCAACTGAGGGTTGTATCACTTGGGATGCAAAATTTGCAGGCGATGACAAAGAATTCTTCAACGGTGCAAACTATGTTGATGGTAAAAACTACGTGATGGAAGATGCAGATGCTGAAATGCCATTCCGTGCTGACATCTCTGATGATGCTCGTAAAAATCGCGAGAACGTAGTAGACTAGTCGCTACATTTCTTGTTACATGAAATCCCAACTTTGGGGTTTCATCCTCTTCTCTTTTTTTAAACTTTCAAAATTAAAACAAAATCAATTATTATTACGGTATAATCGCGGTTCTATTTTCACTTTAGGAGTCATTTGATGGAACAGACACTATCAATCATTAAGCCTGATGCAGTTGCTAAGGGTGTTATCGGTAAAATTATCGATCGTTTCGAAACTAACGGTCTTCGTATTGCTGCAGCTAAAAAGATGCAACTATCACAAGCTGACGCAGAAGCATTCTACGCAGTACACGCAGAGCGTCCTTTCTTCAAAGACCTTGTTGACTTCATGATCTCTGGTCCTGTTGTTGTAATGGTACTTGAAGGCGAAGGCGCAATGGCTAAAAACCGTGACCTTATGGGTGCAACAAACCCTCAAGAAGCTGAGCCAGGCACAATCCGCGCTGACTTTGCTGATAGTATTGATGCAAATGC
>JBFEXN010000210.1:0-2303 GCA_041562655.1 Sulfurimonadaceae bacterium | reverse complement strand
TGGGCTTCTTTACGAGGGGGACTGATGGAAAATCTTTCGAACTCACAAGAAGGGACGATCTATACTGCCGGTCTTTCCGTCGGTCCAAGCTTTTTTCAGCTTGATGTCTCTGCACAGATGTCGAGTAAAGAAAACACAGTTGACCAGGACTCATATCCGGCATCTGCGAGAGTAAATATCGCGCTTATCTCACGCTGGTAAATTTTCAAGAACAAACTACTTTATATAAACTAAGAAAGACAGGTGGCCAGACTACCTGTTCTTTTTTTCTCCTCTTTTTCGCTATAATCACGATAATTATTTAATAAGGATAAGAGATTATGACAATCCTTTCTACCGCTGATGCACGATTTGGCGCAGCTTTTGAAGAACTACTAGGACGTGGGAAGATGGATATTGAGCAGGTCTCAAGTATCGTTAACGGCATCATCACTGAGATAAAGACAGAGAGGAATGCTGCGTTAAAGCGTCACATTTCCAAATTTGACAACTGGACACCTGAGTCGAGTGAAGCGTTAAAGATCGATACCAAGATCATGGAAGAGGCGTATAATGCCTTGGATGAAAAGCTCAAGGCGGCCTTGCACCTTGCTTATGACCGCATCAAGTCTTATCATGAGAAACAACTTCCAAAGTCATGGTTTGACACGGAAGCCAATGGGACTATTCTTGGTCAAAAAGTCACAGCTGTTGACAGGGCAGGTCTTTATATTCCTGGTGGAAAGGCAGCATACCCTTCCTCTCTTTTGATGAATGTTATCCCGGCTCAAGTCGCTGGTGTCGAGGAGATTGTGGTATGTACGCCGACACCTGATAATGAACCTAATCATCTTTTGCTTGCGGCGTGCCACCTGTGCGGTGTCACGAATGTCTTTAAAGTAGGTGGAGCCTCGGCGATTGCAGCGATGGCGTATGGAACGGAGACGATTCCAAAAGTCGATGTTATTACAGGCCCGGGAAATATCTTTGTGGCAACAGCTAAAAAACTTGTATTCGGTGAAGTCAATATCGATATGATCGCAGGACCAAGTGAGATCGGTGTACTTGCCGATGAGAGCGCAAACCCTAACCACTTGGCGATCGATCTTCTTTCTCAGGCGGAACATGACGAGATGGCATCTTCGATCTTGATCACTCCTTCACAGCGCATTGCTGATGAGACTGTTGTAGAGATAGAGGCTTGGTTGAAAAAACTTCCTCGAGAGGAGATCGCACGAAAGTCTATCGAAGAGCGAGGGGCTGTTATAGTCACTAAGGATATGGATGAAGCGGTAAGACTCATGAATGAGATCGCTCCTGAACACTTGGAAGTTGTGACACAAAACCCATTTGATCTTTTGGCAAAGATCAAGCACGCCGGTGCGATCTTCTTAGGTCCAAACACGCCGGAGGCTATCGGTGATTATGTTGCAGGACCGAATCATACGCTTCCTACCGGAGGTACTGCGAAGTTCTATTCTCCATTAGGTGTTGAGAACTTTATGAAAAAATCTTCAATAATCTCTTTTTCTGCCGATGCTATCAATGAAATCGGTGAGGCTTGTGCTATGATAGCAAACACAGAAAGTTTAACTGCACATGAGCAGTCCGTTCGGGTCCGGTTAAAATAAACCATTAATAAGAGGAATAAGTATGGAAACATTACTTCTTCACCCCCCTTTAGTCCACTTTGCGATCGTGTTGCCCCTGGTGGCTCTTTTCTTTCAAATTGTTTACAGCGTAAGTAACAACTACATGTATTCACAGTGGGCGTCGCGTCTGTTGATTATTGCAGCACTGTTTATGACAGGCACATGGTACACGGGAGGTATACAAGCTCAGGATGTGTACCCGTTATTGTCTGAAGAGGGACAAACCATTCTTAAGCAACATAGAGACATCGGCCTGTACCTCATGATCGGAACGATTGCTCTTGCCGTTTTAAAGCTTATCGCGTGTAAGGCAAGAAATGTCGTATTAGAGACGATAGTCCTCATCGGTCTACTTGCTGCCTCATCCGCCTTGGCATACCAGGGTCTTATTGGTGGAGATGTCGTCTATAAACATGGCGGTGGCGTAGAAAACTTTTCAGATGGAATGGATTGTCTGAACGAACAGTCTGAAGCGCAAGAGGAAGAATAAACTCTTCCTCTATATGGAGTTATAAGTACTTAAAACCCAGCTCCATCAAGCCTACCTTTACTAAATCTAAAATAAAAATATTAATATCATCTGTCTGTTGTTGTCTTATTATACACATCAAATAAAAAACGAAAAAAAAACTATCCATTTAGTTACAGATAAGATTGTTTCAGCTATTATCC
>JBFEXN010000209.1:0-2374 GCA_041562655.1 Sulfurimonadaceae bacterium | reverse complement strand
TCATGGCTGCATGTTCTTGAATGACTTCGAACTCTTCCGGAGCCAGAGTGCCATCCTTTTCCAAAATAGAACGCTCTATTTGAAGCTTTCCTATATCGTGCAAGACACCAGCCATCGCCAACTTTTGAAGGTCAGAATATAGAAAACCTATCTTGTGACCGAGAAACATTGAGAGAATACTCACATTGACACTGTGATACTCGATATGGTACTTGTCCGGCATCATCTTTAGAAATTTAGGAAGCAGGTTCTCTGAGGTGACGATCAGTTTTAGAGTCACGTCAATAAAGGTATTTAAGGCTTTTAATGGAAGTTTCGCATAGACCTTGGCATTAAAAAAGAGGTATCCAAGATCACATGCATTTTGATAGATCAGGTGCAACTTCTCCTCACTACTTTTATACTGCCCTATCAGTTCAGGCAGGGCGATGACATTTTCAATCGCCTTTTCGATCGCAGACTTTTCCGCATCCAGGGTTTGCATGGCCTTGCAATAGGCTTTATGTTTGTTCAGCTCGGACTCATGCACGTAAAGATACTCATTGCCCTTGATCTTCTCGTAGAGCTTTTCTGTTATCAAGGTCCCCTGTTCGATGATGATGACATATCCGTTAAAGCGCTTGATATAACAATCAAAGCCTACAACACTGTCTATCTGCAAAGTATCCACACCAAAAGCTGTGTAGGCAGGGCTAAGTTTTTTCTTTATGATTTTTTGCATTGTATGAACGGACCTTCCTTGAAATCAATCATTACACAATTATACATAGTACAAGTTTAATGATAGCGGAGTCATTGAAATCCTTAGCTGTAAAATTGAAGATTTATGATTAATCATTTCTTTACACCTTTTTTTTTGCTATTAGGTGCTACAGTTAAACACTTCCTTGCTTGAAATATTAAGGGACAAGATCCCTGCGGATATCTGAATCGAGGTAGTTCATGAAAGAGATCATTACGATATACAAAAAACAGCGCGCATTTATAGAGAACTCGCTGACGTCTATGGTAGAGAGCATAGATGTCTCACAGTATGATGTGATGAAAGACAAGTCTATATTTTCCCTTTTTCCTTCCCTTAAAGCCACATATAAGATTAATCTCAGGAATAGACAATCTACGCCTTTATACACAGAAGACGGTGCTGATGGGAGCATGCTGGGAGTAGACAAGACACATCTGCTTGAGAGGGTACAGTTTAGAGAGGATAATATCTATATATCCAACTCGTATGTCAACTCACGCAGTGCTACGCCATATATCACGGTGACAGTGAAGCTTGAAGATGAATATGTTGTGTATGATTTTGAACTATATGCTCTTTTAAAAGAGCTCTCTTTGATAGAGGGACATGAACGTTTTGGTGAGTTCACTCGTTGTTTTTACGGGCTCTTTGGGTTTTTCCTGGCAGCCTTCTCTGCTACCTTGATCGTGTATGCAGTCTATATTGTCTGGACTCTCGTAGTGGGAAATGACAAGGAGCTTCTATCCGGGTTGTTTCGCTCTATCATCGCACTGACCCTGGGGCTGGCTATATTTGATCTGGCAAAGACGATCTTGGAACATGAGGTGTTTTATAAGAGTATCAGTCGAAAGAACAACTTGGAGAACCGTCTTTTGGCTCGTTTCTTGACCTCTATCATCATAGCTCTCTCCATCGAAGCCTTGATGGTGGTGTTTAAGATATCTTTGAGTGACTATTCGCAGATGGTGCATGCCTTTTATCTTATCGCGGGAGTCGGGATAATGATCGTATCATTAAGCCTGTTTATCTTTATCATGCGGTATCAGGGGAACAGGGATTAATCCCAAGCCTGTACGGGTTGATCGTATACTTGCTAGAAATAGTGTTTATACAGAGAGTTTGAGTATAATTCCAAAAACAAAAAATGGGGTTGGTGACTCGGGTGAAAAAAATCTATCTATTTCTTGTGACGCATTTTTTCTGTTATGAGCTTGTAGCTGCGAACATGGTGACACTGACGATTGATTATGGAAACGGACAGCCTGTGCAGATGACAGAGGTTGAGTTTGAACCGGGGATGAGTGCTTTAGCACTGCTTCAAAGATCTGCAAAGATTAAGACTAAAGAGGTTTCCGGATATATCTTTGTCACTTCCATCAACGGTGTAAAGAGCCATTCCAAGACGATGGGATGGTTTTATGAGATCGATGGGATAGCGGCAAAAAAGACCGCCTCGGAGAATATCTTGAATGATCTAAAAACAATGAAATGGGAATTTAAGATTGCCAACTGTGGGATTTAATGTACGAATTAAAAAATTTAAGATCTGAACTTTTAGAGAAAACGCAACACAAAACAGAGGAGTTTATACGTCTTTTTCATGGGCGTGGAGGCTGTTATGAAGGTTGG
>JBFEXN010000208.1:0-2442 GCA_041562655.1 Sulfurimonadaceae bacterium | reverse complement strand
GTATAGACAAGGAGACGAAGATGAATGAAATGCATCTGATGATTGGTAGTATCGTAGCTTGTATAGTCTTGGTTGTTTCGATGATCGATTTATATGAGGTCACACATTCTGAATAGAGCGATTGTTTATCCCGTTTTGGGATAAATGGTATGGAAAAATCTACTTCTTTGACTTCTGCAGTTTCTTATACTCTTTTTCAAACTTCTTTCGTCGTATATAAGATAGCTTTTCAATGAACAATTTCCCATCGAGATGATCTATCTCGTGCTGTATTGCAACTGACATAAGACCTTCGGCTTCCAGTACCTGCTCGTTTCCATGACGGTCATAATAGGTAAGTGTTAATCTTTCATGGCGTTCAATGTCTTCATAAAAACTCGGGACACTTAGGCAGCCTTCCTGATAGACAATGACGCCTGCTTCATTAGAGATGACGGGATTGATGATTTCCAATAGGTCTTCATAATGTTGTTCCCCATCTTCGTCGGGTATACAAAGAAGCAGCACTCTTTTTGCTACAGCGACTTGTATAGCCGCGAGACCGATCCCATTACTTTCCATCATAGTATCATACATATTGTCGAGCAGTTCATGCAGTTCGGCATCGAAACTTGTGACTTCTTCGGAGACCTCTTTGAGGCGTTTATCGGGGTATACAACTATAGGGAGTTTCATTGATCTTCAATATCCTTGGTACAGACCGCGAAGTCCTCTGAACCATTTTCGTACGCGTGTTCCATGGCATTAAGAGCACAGACCAGTGTCTCTTCAACGGACCTTTCTGCATTTACATTCGCAATACCAAGAGATATTTGCAACTGGATCTCTTTTTCCGCCAGGAAGAAGTTACTTGAAGCAACGAGGTCACACAGACGTTCACTCGCACGTTTGGCATTAATAATATCCGTATGCTTGAGTAGCATAGCAAAGACACCGTCACCATAATGTGCGACAACGTCACTTCGCCGAGATGTTTTCATGAGTAGACGCGCAACGGTACGTGTCATAAGTAGCAGGGCTTTTTGATTGTCTACGTTTTCTTCGATTGTCTTGGAGAGCTCAATCGTGATCAGAGTACTGGTATGTTTGAACTCTTCAATAAGACTTTTCTCTTGTTCAAGTTTCTGAAGAAGATAGCGTTTGTTATAGATACCGAATTGGTTGTCATAGATAGTCTCATTCTCAACATTTTTAAGAATGCCAGCCGTGTCTTGATAAAGGCTCTTCATATGATCCACTTGTTTTTTCAAGATGTTATTGAGTTTTCCAATATCCTGATCAAGTGAAGTGATCGTCGATAGAACAGATTGAGAGTCTTTTTTGTCACCAAGTTCATCACGTCGCTTGGAAAGAATCTTTTCCATCAATGCCATATTCTTGTATAGGTTAGAAGTGACTTGAAGGATCGATTTGATCGAGGTAAAACCTGATTTTAGGCTTTTTTCTAGGGCAATAGTCTTTTCGTCATCGTTTGTGTCTTCGAACTCTAAAACGGCATTTATCTGTTTGCGCATTGTCTCAGACTTATCTTCTAGAAGGCGATCGAAGTAGAGTGCAAAGTTATTGGGAGTTGGTGGCAGGTTGTCCTGGATAAGCTGTGACAGAACCTCTTTAGAGTACATCTCCAGGTCACTGGTCGGTTCACTTAGTTCGGAAGATGAACTTGTCCCACCGAACGTAGGAACTTCTGAAGATGTGTCTGCAGCAGAGATGTCACGACGTTTACGAAGATTTCCTGCCATACTAATACCTGCCTATTTCTTTGAGTTTTTAGAGATTACTTCGTCTATCATACCGTATTTTTTTGCTTCTTCGGCTGACATGAAGTTATCGCGTTCTGTGTCTTCTGCGATCTTTGCTACTTTTTGACCAGTGTTCTCAGCTAAGATCGCATTTAGATCATCCTTCATGCGCTGGATCTCTTTTGCCTGGATCTGGATATCAGTTGATTGACCCTGTGCACCACCCGACGGCTGGTGGATCATTATACGTGAATTAGGCAGTGAATAACGTTTGCCTTTTGCACCTGAACTAAGTAAAAAAGCACCCATAGATGCCGCTTGTCCTATACATATCGTCGAAACATCTGGTTTTATGTAGTTCATTGTGTCATAAATCGACATTCCTGCCGTTATGACACCCCCTGGAGAGTTAATATAGAAGTAGATGTCTTTTTCTGGGTCTTCAGCTTCCAAGAACAGGAGTTGAGCGACAATTGTTGATGCAGATTGATCGTTTACCTCACCGCTTAGCATGACAATACGATCTTTTAAGAGACGTGAGAAAATATCATAAGATCGTTCACCGCGACCTGTCTTTTCGATAACATAAGGAATATAACTCATTGTGTACCTTTGAATGATTTAAAAAATAGTTATTTTGAAATTAGAGAAATTTTAAAACTCTTGTATTGTAGCTAATCATTTTTTAAAGCACAACACC
>JBFEXN010000207.1:0-2462 GCA_041562655.1 Sulfurimonadaceae bacterium | reverse complement strand
GGAATATTTTTTACAATGTATTGAAGGGGATGAAGAGGCTGTCGATCAACTTTATTCAAATATTTGTAATGACAAGAGACACGATGAGATAAAGCTGATCGGAACTATGCAAATTGATCAAAAAGATTTTAAAGATTGGGAGATGGCTTATATTGACAACAGAAAAGATGTTGTCAATATGATTAAAGAACTGACCTCAAAAAATGATTTTATCCCGTACGAATTCACATTCTCTGAAGCGATAACTGTCTTAAAAGGCTTAAGGTCTCTAATATGACTCAGATTATTCTTCGCTGACCATCTTGGTGATGATGTAGTGTTGAAGGTCTTTATTGGTCACACCGTTTTCTATGGCTTGGGAATAGATTTTTGAGACTTTTTGCGTATTTTTTGCGTAATCAAAGTGGGGAAAGTGGTTTTTCCATGCCTGCGTTATGATCTGCTTTGAAACAAGTTCGATAAGCCAGGCTTTGAAAAGGGCAAATGTTGAAAAGAAGAGTACGGTAAAGACAATAGACGAGAGTATCAGTGCATGACAGTCGATCTTTGCGAGCAGTGTATGAAATATCAATGATGGCGGTGTCAAGACCAACAGCCAAACTACAAAAAAGACAAGATAGATACGGCCCAGACGAACACGAAACCCTTTCATGTTGTATTCAAGGTTCATCCCGTCGTTATAGATCTTATTGGCATGTAGCAACTCTTTAAACAACATAGGCTGCTAAGAGGTCTTGAAAGTAAAGGGTAGAATCTTGCTCTGTGTGAACTTTTTAACGGCTTCTTTGATGCTTGTGATCATGCTTGTATCGCTCTTGTATAGTTTATTTATCATGTATTATAACCAATTTGTAAAGCGGTTTAGTGTATGATTTCATAAATAAAATATAGGAATACTTATGCCAGTAGCAAGTGCACGTCATATCTTGGTTGATACCGAAGAACAATGTTTAGCATTAAAATCAGAGATCGAAGCGGGAGCATCGTTTGCTGATATCGCAAAGGCCAACTCATCGTGTCCATCAAAAGATAATGGCGGTGAGCTTGGTGAGTTCGGCCCGGGTCAAATGGTCCCTGAGTTTGATAAAGTCTGTTTTACCGGAGAAGTCAATGTTCTTCATGTCGTAAAGACAGCTTTTGGATATCACATCGTAGAAGTGACAAGCCGTTCAGAATTCCCTCCCGTAGATGCGCGAGCGAGTGCTCGTCATATCTTGGTTGATACTGAAGAACAATGTTTAGCATTAAAATCAGAGATCGAAGCGGGTGCTTCCTTTGCTGATGTCGCGATGGCTAACTCATCATGTCCGTCAAAGAACAATGGTGGTGAGCTTGGAGAGTTTGGTCCAGGCCGAATGGTCCCAGAGTTTGATAAAGTCTGTTTTACCGGTGAGTTAAACACGCTTCACATGGTCGAAACGGAGTTTGGTTTTCACCTCGTTGAAGTGACTAGCCGTTCTTAATCGCTTGTTTCAGCTCAAGACTTTTACTGTGAAGTCGTACTAAGAGCTGCTCGTCCTGACCTTTAGCGTATTTATACAGATGATAGAGTCTGTTTATCTCCTTGATCAGGTCAGAATATTGAGTGTTCTTTCCTGCTCTGTGTAGGAAATCGAACATCGTCTCACCACGTTTTCTTTGTAACCCCTCTTTCTTTAATAGTGTCAACACAGTCTCCATCTCACATAAGACAAGGTCGCTGCATCGTTTACGTTGCAGAAGGACAAAAGAGATGACCGTAAGCAAGATAAACCCAATGATCGAAGCGATGAACTTGAGTAAAAACATCGTATTGTTGAGCAAGTCATTGAGCAGTGACATCTGTCTGATACGACTGTAGTGTATGACCCAGGTGTTGATGACATAGCGCGTGTACATATAATAGATGTTTGCCTGCTTGAACAGCTTCTGCATGGTCGAGAGTCTGAGCGAGGCGTTGGTATAGGTATTGGAGAGTTGAGGGTTGTTTGGCGCAAGAACGCGGCTTGCTGTTGATGTCGGCTCAAACCTTACCCATCCTTTGCCTTGTATATATATCTCGACCCAGGCATGAGCATCGGCTTCTTTGATAAGAAGGTAGTTGTTTATAGCGTTTGAGCGGTCTGCTTTGTAGCCGGTGACAATCCTCGATGGCAGCCCTATCATACGCGCTGCCGTAGCAAAAGAGGAGGCAAAATGTACACAATAGCCGACTTTTGACTCAAACAAAAAAGAGTCAAGCGGATGTTCCAGATCGATTTGCTTTGGTTTTAGGGAATAGGAGAGGTCTTGTGCGGAGAAAAAGCTTAAGAGTGCATTGGCCTTAGTCTGGTCATCGGCCTTTATATTGATTGATCTCAGTAATGCATTGTACGTCTTTGGATCACGATCGGTATCGACATAAAGCGCTTTTTTAAGGATATTAGGGTCCTCTTTTGGCAGCTTATAGGCTAAGGTCGAACGTCCTTCGTAGATATACGTGT
>JBFEXN010000206.1:0-2491 GCA_041562655.1 Sulfurimonadaceae bacterium | reverse complement strand
TATCGATGATGTTATCGATGAGCCGTTGATTGGAGCTCACCGTGACAAAGAGGGTGCGGCAAAGGCCCTTGGTGATTATTTCTTAAACACGGTAAAAGAGCTTCAGGAAATGCCTTCTGAAGAACGTATGGAAAAACGTTATGCACGTTTGACATCGCACGGGGAGTACGCAGAGTAAAAG
This sequence comes from Sulfurimonadaceae bacterium, assembly GCA_041562655.1. Lineage (GTDB taxonomy): Bacteria > Campylobacterota > Campylobacteria > Campylobacterales > Sulfurimonadaceae. The sequence goes on along the minus strand of JBFEXN010000206.1, from coordinate 2,310 downwards.
CTCTGTGTCACTTTTTATCTTTTAGGCGTTATTCTTTTAATACTTGAGCTGACTATTTAGCTAGTGCAGCTCTACTTAGTATCTTTCACTTCATTTGTCTCTTTGACAACTTTTCGCAACTTCGGTGCTTCTTTCGAAAAACGTATCAGATCTTCAACGTTGGTGATTTTTTTTGGGAGTTTTTTCAGCGATATCTTCATCAGTTCAAGTGCCGTTATGGCATCTGAGAGTGCTCTGTGGTGCGCTGCTTCTTGGTGAAGGTGCATGGTCTCGTTAAGATATTTTAGTCCATATCGTTCACTTTTGAAGGTTCGTTGGGCTAATTCAAAGGTACACAGTGCCCTGTTTGCCAATGGCTCCAAACCGACACGTTCCATCATCGCGGAGGTGAATCTATAATCAAAGCGCACATCATGAGCGACAAAAACTGCCTCTCCTAGAAATTCTCTGAAACGGTACATGACTTCTTTTAAAGCAGGTGCATCCCTGGTGTCTTCAGGGGTAATCCCTGTAAGTTCTTGAATCGTCGCAGGTATGTTTTCACACTGCACGAAAGACTCGAACTCATCTATGATCTTTCCATCTTGGAACATAACGGCACCCAGTTCGATGATGGTGTCTCCACGTGCAGGTTTTGAGCCATTTGTCTCAATATCCATAACACAAAATCTTCCGTGAGAAAGTGGTTGGATGGCTGTCTTGTAGATAAATTTTCCCTGATGTTCATACAGGGGAAGACCCTGTGCACGCAGGAGCTCTATTAGCATCTCCGGGTCACCAAATTTGCCAAGTGCCTTATAAAATCGATCGTGGCTTATACCCTGCTGGCTTAAAGCCGTGTCGAGCTTACTTAGCATTTAGCGGCTTTTATAAAGTCAGAGACCTTTTGAGCATCTTTAACACCTTTTTTTACTTCAACGCCAGAACTGACATCAAGGGCATAAAAACCATAAGTCTTGCATTCGCTGACATTCTCAGGAGTGAGACCACCGGCCAAGATTATCTTTGAGCAGTCAACGCCTTCAAACCACTCCAGGTTAAGCCGTTTTCCCATGCCACCATAGGCTTCACAATAAGCATCAATAAGACGATAGCTCTCTTTATCCATTGTGATGTCTGTTGCTGATTGCGCACGGACAACTTTGATATAAGGGAGTTCAAGAGCTTCACAAAGCTCATCGGTGACATCAAAGTGAAGTTGAATAAGCGTAATACCGGAAGCTTTGGCTATTGCATTGATAGTCTGTGCGTCCTCATTTACAAAAAGGCCGACCTTCTCAACAAAGGGAGGAAGCTGTGAGATGATTGTCTTGGCATCCTCTGCTGAGATATAACGGGGAGATTTGTCATAAAAGACAAAGCCGAGTGCATCAGCTCCGGAGTCTATCGTCTCTTGAGCATCTTTTAAGGAGGTGATACCGCAAATCTTTACACGCAAAGTAGACCCTAAACCTTTAGATTATTGATGGCAGTCGCATAAGACTCATGTTTAAAGACATATGAGCCTGCTACACAGACATCTACACCAGCGTCACATAGCATCTGTATGTTCTGATCATTGACACCACCGTCGATCTCGATAAGACACTCGGGATTGATACGGTCACGAAGCGCTTTTAGGCGTTTGATCTTCTCTACCACATTAGGAATAAAGGTTTGGCCGCCAAAACCTGGATTAACACTCATGACAAGGACCATGTCCAAGTCCTGTAGTAGATACTCAACTGCTTCTGCAGGTGTATGTGGGTTTAAAACGACACCAGGCTTGATACCAAGTTCACGGATGTACTGTATTAAACGGTGTGGGTTTTTCTCCTCTTCCATATGAAAGGTGATATATCCAGGTTTCAAGGGAGCGAAAAGATCTACAAAAAATGTATTGTTCTCTACCATCAGGTGGATATCAAGAGGTTTGGTCGCTGCTTTGGCGACGGCAGAGACTACGACAGGTCCGATTGTAAGGTTCGGTACAAAGTGACCATCCATCACGTCAACATGAACGATGTCACACCCCGCATCACAGATCGCCTTAACATCATTAGCGAGATTGCCAAAATCCGCTGATAAAATACTTGGAGCTACAAGCATTGCTTTCCTTAGAAATATACCGAAATAAGGTATAGGTAGTTTTAATGATAGAAGTATAGCGAGTGAAGAGAAAAATAGGGCTTAGAGAAAATGTAATGGACAAAGATCATTGTTTTTAAAAGGCTGTGGAATACTTGATCTATAGCTAATATATATATTATATAAAAGTCTAATAAAAAACGGTGTAGACTTGATTAACGTGAAACTCAAGCGTGCAAAAGT
>JBFEXN010000205.1:0-2553 GCA_041562655.1 Sulfurimonadaceae bacterium | reverse complement strand
GCCCCCATCTTCAACGAAGCTGCAATAAGTTTGGCTGTCTTGTTGATATGCAGTATCTTGATCTGCTCCAAACTCAGTGCTTGGTTTTCAAAATAACAGTCAATCGCCTGTCCAAGGACCATACCGCCTAGTCCACCGTTTCTGGAAAGTTCCCGAATAAGTCTTATACGCACCTCATCTGAGAAGGCAGAAGTCGCGAGGACTTCAAAGGCATAGGTGTTCAAAGCATCCCCGACAAGAACCGCCGTGACCTCATCATATTTGACATGTAGCGTTTGCTTTCCACGGCGTAGATCAGCATCGTCCATGGCAGGAAGGTCATCATGAATAAGCGAATAGGTATGTAAAAGTTCGATCGCGTAAGCCGCGGCATAAGCAGAGTCGATAAGGAGACTGTTTTTAGCTCTGACCACGGCTAAAAGAAGCGCAGGACGGAAACGTTTTCCCCCAGCAAGCAGCATCTCAGCAATGGCCTCTTCATAATGGGGGTGAAAGCTAGAAGCTTGAGGAAGATGTGAAGATAGATACGCTTCAAATGCCTTCAATATAACCTACTCTTTTATTAATTATTTAATTAACGAAATTATACATATTCCTTACTGTTATTATGCTTTTACTAAAACACTTTTTATTTAGGGAAATGTATAAAAAAATCAAAGCCTTTTCGTTTAAAAAGAAGAAACACCGTCTCATGCTCACTCCTCTTTTCTTCAGAGAGAACCCTGCGAACATCTTCCAGGTTCTTTACTTCTTGTCCCATTACAAAAAGAAGCTCGTCTCCTTTTTTGATCTCATACTGAGCATTATCTTCTTCGATTATCAGGTTCTCATCAAGCGCAAGGCCAAAAAGGTCAAAGAAACTATCCGGTATCAATCCCCCACTCAAACGTCTCTTGAACTTCGCCTCAATCTTTAACTTCTTGTTCTCCCTCAAGATCAAAAAGCTATGCTTGCTCTCGGGCTTTGAAAAGAGGATATCCTGACTGATCTGTGCTGCACTATGTGCTTTTTTCCCGTCCATGGACAAGATGGTGTCGTTAAGTAAAAAAGGGGAATCTGCAAAGAAAGGGTTGACCTCGATGACACGGACACCATCCCTGTCTCCAAGACGTATTCCTATATCGCCGTATGCGACCTCTTTGGACTTGAGAAAATGTTGGATGAAGGCTTTATCGATCACTCCATTCTCTGTTGCAATGCCTAAAATACCGCAGCAGGTCCCAGAGATCAATGCGTTGGCCTTGATTGGCTTGGAGAACTGAGCAAGGCGATTAAGACCGATCTGCTCGTTTATCAACCTTCCCTCATGCACTTCCTTGGGAAGAATAGCCGCAAGCCTATCAGGACGATTGTTGTAAAACTTGAAGATGTGCTTAAAAGGCTGGGATGCTTTGATCAGGTTAAGACCTAAAAATGGGTCTCGTTTGATGATCTTTATCGAAGGTTCATCTTTCGAATAAAAAAGAGCATATTCATCATCAATCGCAAAAGCTAATGTGTCTTCTATCTGAATTGAGCTGACTTGATATTTCAGTTGACAGGATTTAAAATCCGAAGGTGCGGAGAAAAGTATAAAGGGAAAGAGAAGTAGAAAGATATGGCGAGAAGCCATTACTTTTGTCCGAACATATCGCCAAGGTTGCCCATACCACCGAACATTCCCATTGCGGAGTTTTTCTTGTCTGCTTCTACCATCTTATTGGCATCATTGATACATGAGATAAGAAGGATCTGCAAAGACTCTTTGTCTTCAAGAAGCGAATCGTCGATATTCACATCGATGACCTCACCCTTTCCATTCATCTTGATCTGAAGCATACCACCACCGACTTTGGCAGTGTATTCTTTGGACTCCATCTCGGCTTCCATCTTTTTTGCTTGTTCTTGAACTTGTTCGAGCATCTTGCTCATATCGCCCATGTTTCCAAACATAAAGTGCCTTTTCTAGATCTCGTCTAAGATTTCGTCAATATTGTTATCGTCGTTCAGAAGAACGACACGCGGCTTATAAGCTTCGAGTTCATTTTCATGATAAGTCGCATATGCAACGACGATTATCTTGTCGCCTTTATGGACTTTTCTCGCTGCAGCACCATTTAAACAGATATCACGTTTACCACGTTCACCCAAGATGATATACGTCGAAAAACGCTCACCGTTATTGATGTTTAGAATCTCAACTTTTTGACCGACTCTCATCTTCGATGCTTCAAGAAGTTCTTCATCAATAGTAATCGAACCGACATAATTCAGATTGGCATCGGTTACCGTAGCACGGTGAATCTTACTATAGAGCATTTCCATTGTCATAAACTGTCCTTAACGACCCATCTGTTTCATCATGTCAGCAGGGGAGATCGGTGCATCCCAAAGCTCTGCATCAATAACATACTCTTCAACGATGTTACCACCAATGATATGTTCTTCAATAATACGGGTAATCTTCTCTTTATTCAGGCCTACATACATCGTATGTCCTGGTTCAACCAACATGATAGGACCAGCATTACAGCGGTTCATACATCCAGTTTGGATCGGTTGTACTGTTCCAAT
>JBFEXN010000204.1:0-2582 GCA_041562655.1 Sulfurimonadaceae bacterium | reverse complement strand
TATTGGCGCACATACAGAAGACAAAAAGATCATTCAAAACAGTTTTGAGACGACTTTTGGTGTTTATGAAAAGCTTGAAGGTGCTGATATCTGTTCGATGGGGATGAGCGGCGATTTTGAATTGGCAATCAAGTGTGGCTCAAATATGGTTCGCTTAGGGTCTGTCTTATTCCCTAAGTGATTTGTTTCTGTGCTTCATCGCCTACGCAATATTATTGACTGATCCTAGCCTTGTGTTATCAATAATACTCGGGCCAGGTTCCCCAATATAATATCCTTGAGAATAGTCAATTCCCAATTCACACACCTTTTTATGAACCTGCTGTGTATTGACAAATTCTGCGATCGTCTTCGCACCGATACGCTTAGCAAAGGCCACGATGTTCTCTACGATCATCTGATTTGAAAGGTTCGTATCCAAATTCTCTATAAACGAGCTATCGATCTTGATGGTTTTAGCCTCCATGCGTAAAAGACGTGAGAACACAGACTGTTCTATTCCAAAATCATCGATAGTGATGTTAAACCCTTTAGCACGAAGGCGTTTGATCTGACTTAGAGTATCTTCTGATTCATTCATCGAAACACTCTCTACCACCTCGATATAAACACGTTGCGGGTTAATATTATAATAATCACACTTGTACTGTAAGAACTCTTCTAAGTAACCTTCATCAAAATCTTGCGAAGAGATGTTCAAAGAAAAAGCGTACATGTTCGATTGAAAGTGCTTGAACGCTTTATCGATCATGATCCTCGATATCTTAGTCATAAGGCCTGCAAAAGCTGCAGAGTCTATAAAACTCCCTGCACTAAGTATCTTGCCATTCTTATCGAGTATTCGGCAGAGCGCTTCATATTTCTCAATATTTCCTGTCTCATTATTATAGATCGGTTGATAATAAGACATGACCCTGTCATTTTGAAGTGCATCTTTGACCGTCTGTACCCAATAGAGCGTCTCTCTTTGAGTCTTGACATATTCAGAATCGTTTTTAAAGACCACCATCTGCGCTCTACCTTTTTGTCTGGCTTCAGCTGACGCAGTTTTTGCATGCACAAAAAGTTTATTATGCGCTCCTCTGTCCATCCCGATAGAAAAAGTGATATCAAACTCTATGTCCTCAACAACAATTGCAGACTGCTGGAACATCGCAAGAATCTGCTGAGACAACATCAACTCCTGATTAGCAACCGGTGCTGATATCAGTACGACAAACTCGTCTGCACTAATCCTAAACAGTTTGGTATTGTTTGGTAAAAACCGCTCTAGTCTAGATGCAGTCTCTTTTAAGACTTTATTACCGTATCCCATTCCGTATATTGTATTGATCGCATCAAAATGATCGATATTCATAAAGAGCAAAGCCTTGTCACCTGGCTCGCTCATGGCATGCTTAAGTGCACGCTGATTAGCAAGTCCTGTCAGGTCGTCTTTGTAACGAATACTCTCAATGAGTCTTCCCTGCTCGTCCAAACGTGCCTGCAACTCTTTCTCTTGGCCAAGAAGACGTCCTAAACGCTTTCTCTCATAAGCAAGAGCATCGTTGAGTTTTTTTTCAATAGCTTCATAATGCTCTTGAAGTTTACGTTTTTGTTCCTTGATCTGCTGTGATGCATCCGCTTGTTGCACTTTTTGTGCGGTGCTGTAAAGTTGTGTACAGCTTCTGTACATACTTTCCAGTAGTGTTTGCATACCGATCGGTTTAGGGACAAACCCTGATATTCCCATGTTACTCCACGTCAACAAGGTCTCAACATCTTTTGACTTTGAAATAGCAATCACATGCTGAGAGGGAGTGATCTTTTTTATCTGTTCGATCATCTGAGACGCTGAGTAGTTCTCTAGGTCCGTCTCTGTGATAATGAGATCGTGTTGATTGATCTTGTAATGATTGAGACCATCATACCCATCCGCAGCGTCATCAACCTGTGCAAAAATACGAGAGAATGTCTTCACCAGCGACTGACGCGTTGCATCATCACCGTCGACACAAAGCAGTTTTAACTTTTTCGTATATGGTAATAAATCTTGAAGCTCTACCATTTCACACCTCGCTTAACGGCCAGTTATCTATAAGGCCGTATTTAACTCTATATAGTAACTTTAACATAAACAAACTAATGCAGAGTAAACACCGATTATACTCATACTGTTTGATGATTAAATGGGAGGTGTGTGAGCTGGTGTCAGATTGAGTGGATCATATATCGGCGGCCGGTCTTCCGATATAGTATCCTTGAGAGTAATCTATTCCAAGATCCTTTACGACCTCAAACAGTTCTTTTGAATCCACATACTCAGCAACTGTCTTTGAGCCTATTTTTTGTGAAAATGCCACAATGTTCTCTACAATGATCTTTGCATTTTCATCATGAAGCAAGTGTTGTATAAAGTGCCCATCGATTTTTAAGATTTCAGCTTTCATCTGCATCATTCTAGAAAAGTTTGAACTGTCCACACCAAAGTCATCGATTGAAATATTACAGCCCATTTCTCTAAGGTCTTTTATCTGCTGTAAACATCCATTGGTACCTTCAGTACTGATGTTTTCCACGATCTCTATATAGATCCTTCGAGG
>JBFEXN010000203.1:0-2596 GCA_041562655.1 Sulfurimonadaceae bacterium | reverse complement strand
TATGAGACACTTAATGCTCTTTTTACGCGTCAGCTTAAGACACCGAGAGAGTTCTCGTCAGATCCGAAGGATTTTATCTCGCCATGCGATTCCCTGATCACAGAATGCGGACGTCTTCATGAAGATATCGCTCTTCATATTAAAGGGATGTATTACAACATCAACGACCTGCTGGGTGATGAGATCGATGCATCACAGAAGGCAAAACTGATCGACGGTGACTTTATCAACTTCTACCTTTCGCCTAAAGATTATCACCGTTACCACATTCCTTGTGACCTGTCGGTTAAAAAAGCAGTCCATATTCCGGGGAAACTCTATCCGGTCAATATGCGCTATCTCAACAAACAGCCTAATCTTTTTGTCGAGAATGAGAGGGTCGTCCTGGAGTGTGAAAACAACGAAGGTCAGCTCTTTTATATGGTGTTGGTAGGAGCATTGAACGTCGGTGTGATGCAGGTTGCATTTGAGCCGGCCATCCAGACCAATGCAAGCTCGACCGAAGTACGTGTCTATAGCTACGAAGAGGGCATTTCGCTCTCAAAAAATGACGATTTCGGCTGTTTCGAGATGGGGTCGACTATTGTTATTATTGCTGAACCGGGATTTTTGGAGCTTGGTGTCGAAGTGGGTGAAAAAGTAGCATACGCTCAGACAATTGCCAAGGTAAAATAACGCGTGGGCGTCGCATTGGCCCGTCACACCCGACATGCGCGATGTTAAGGTCCTTCTCCACTAATAGGTGTAGCGGAACGACTATCTGTTCTTAACTTCCATTTTGGCCATCAATCTTCCATTCTCTTCAAAGATATCCATCCGTGTGTCTATCGGAAACTTCTGTTTGGAAAGTTCATCCTGGATGGAGTGGAGTACTGCAGCAAAACGCTGAAACATCGGTACAACGACATAATCGATATTCTCCCGTTTGACAAGTTTTGCAACCTGTTGAATAGCGCAGTCGTACAGTTTTTCATTGGTGGCATATTGCTGACGGTAGGCCTCCATCATACGTATGTTTTTGATCAGGGCTTCTCGTTCGGTTTCTGAGATCGATTCGGCTTCTTCCGCCCGTTTGAATTCACTCTCAATCAGACTCTGCTCTGCTTTGACAGCACTCTCTACGGTGTTCTCGAGGTCGTCGCAATACCCTGAGAGGATATCAACGATATCGCTGTCTTTAAGACGACTGCTGTTTGCAGCATATGTATAGGTCCTGTCTTCGAAATAATTGTGATCCAGTGCTTGTAAAAGCTGAACAGTGATATTCAGGTATGTGTACCTGTCATCATTCTGTGAATCAAAGCTGATCCCTGTCTTGGAAATAAGCGGTTTTGGACCTACATATTTTATCTTCATAACAACACCTTATATTTTGTGGGCTTATTGTAGCATAACTAATTTGCTAGTTTATTATGGCTTTTATTAACATAAACATAAACACTATTGAGCATTTTATTTGCATGATCCGGCGATTATAAGTTTGCTTATATGATTTTATGCTACTCTCTATCTTCATAATATTATCCAAGGATATCGATTTGAATAAACGTTTGATAAGCTTACTAACATTCTTGATGTGTTCCTTTTCGACACTCTCTTCTGCTCCGCTGGGTGCTCCACCACAGTTTAAAAATGAGACAAAAAAAACGGAAACGCTCAAAGATGGCCAAAGTATTGTTTTAGGCAAATTCGAAAACAGAAAAGATGCAGACTTCCAGCTCAGTTCACTGTTGGACTTTATGGATAACAACTCCAAGTTAGTCAATTTAGAGTTGGTCCATGGATTTGACTATGCCGTAAAAGAGGACGGTGATCTCTATACAGTCAGTATTGAGCCTTTTGTTGATGAGAAGGCTCTCATTGAAGTATTTGAGATTGTCAATGCCCGCTATCCGAAAGCGTATATTGCAGAGTGTCCCGGTTGTGTCAAAGAAGATTTCCTAAAGGCTAGGGTCAAGGCAACTGAAGAGCAGGAACAGGAAGTGTTGGAAAATGCGATCGCTTTGGAAGAAGATACTCACGTTGTAATTACCGTCGAAGAAGATGGTGCCGATGATCTGAAGGATGAAAAGGGTGTTGCAATGGAAGAACCCGCTGTCGAGACGACTGCAGATGCATCGATAGACCTGCCGTTCAAAACAGAATATATCTTTTACGGTGTCGGCGCTGTAGCGCTTCTGATCTTGATCTTTTTATTGGTGCGAAAGCCAAAGCAGGCGTCAGAAAAAGAGCTTAGAGAACTGCATGCCCAGGCTCAGGAACTTGAAGCTGAAATGAGCCAGTACGCGGAAGAGGAATCTGTCTCTGAGGAACCTGAGATCGAAACAGTCTCTTCTGCCCCGATAGAACCTGAGGCAACTGAAGTCAAGGAACCGGTTGTCAAAGCGGATGCCGGGCCTAGGGACATCAGCGCTATCAATCACAAGCTGCGTGAGCCAAACAGTTCGATCGGTAACATCACCAAGGACAACTTTAAAGAGTTTGAAGGGCTTCGTCTCCTGATTGCGGAAGACAACCTTATCAATCAGAAGGTTATCGTCGGTCTGTTGAAAGAGTCCGGTATCAACATCAAGATCGCTAATGACGGGCAGGAGTG
>JBFEXN010000202.1:0-2597 GCA_041562655.1 Sulfurimonadaceae bacterium | reverse complement strand
TAAACAAAATATTTATTTAAAAAAGGATAGAATAGAAACAATTATGTCTTTAGACAAACATTCTTTTTAGGAAATAAAATGGCAGAACAAAATTACGGCGCTAGTAATATTAAAGTCCTCAAAGGATTAGAAGCAGTACGTAAACGTCCTGGTATGTATATTGGTGATACAGGAAACAAAGGTCTTCATCACCTTATTTACGAAGTTATTGATAACTCTATCGATGAAGCGATGGCTGGTTACTGTGACACGATTTCAGTAACATTGACAAAATCGGGAACAGCGATTGTCTCGGATAATGGACGTGGTATCCCTACGGACATGCACCCGACAGAGGGTGTCTCTGCTGCGACAGTCGTACTGACGGTACTACATGCCGGTGGTAAGTTTGACAAAGATACATACAAAGTCTCGGGTGGTCTTCACGGGGTTGGTATCTCTGTTGTAAATGCCCTTTCTTCAGACTTAAAGATGACGATCCACCGTAATGGGACAGTGTTTGAGCAAGAGTTCAAAGAGGGTATCCCACAGGCAGCACTTGCTGAGGTCGGAACGACTCGAAAAACAGGTACGACAATAGAGTTCTTCCCAGATCCTACGATTTTTGATGAGATCATTTTTGATTATGAGTATCTAGCACGCCGTTTTAAAGAACTTGCCTATCTGAATCCTAAAATCACGATCAAATTCAATGATGAACGTTCAGGTGAAGACAATACCTATCATTTTGAAGGCGGTATCACTCAATATATCGAGGATATGAACAAGAAGACAGCAGTAACAGCTCCTATCTACTTTTCAGATCGTCTTGAAGATATCGAAGTTGATATTGCCCTGATGTATTGTGATGGATATGATGAAAAAGTCTACTCTTTTGTCAATAATATCCGTACACCAAATGGTGGTACCCATGAGACAGGTTTTAGAATGGCATTGACACGTGTTGTCTCAAACTACAACACACAAAATGGTGCGGCAAAAGAAAAAGATGTAAAGATATCTGGTGATGATGTAAAAGAGGGATTGATCTGTGTCGTCTCCGCTCGTGTACCGGAACCGCAATTCGAAGGGCAGACCAAAGGTAAGCTTGGAAATGCCTATGTACGTCCTCTGGTTCAAAAACTCTCTAATGATTTCTTAGCTAAGTACTTTGAAGAAAACCCACTTGAAGCCAAAGCAATCGTTCAGAAAGCATTGATGGCAGCACGCGGTAGAGAAGCAGCAAAAAAAGCGCGTGAACTGACACGCCGTAAAGATGCGATGACAGTAGGTACACTTCCGGGTAAACTGGCAGATTGTCAAAGCAAAGATGCGACAGTTTCTGAACTATACCTGGTGGAAGGGGATTCAGCGGGTGGTTCAGCTAAACAGGGACGCGATAGAGTCTATCAAGCTATCTTACCACTTAAAGGTAAGATCTTAAACGTTGAAAAAGCGCGTTTAGAAAAGATCCTGAAATCAGATGAGATCACTAACATGATCACGGTTCTTGGTTGTGGAATCGGAGAAGAGTTTAATCCTGAGAAGCTTCGTTATCACAAGATCATCATCATGACCGATGCGGACGTCGATGGTTCTCACATCCAGACGCTATTATTGACGTTCTTCTTTAGATACTTTCCTCATATCGTTGAACAAGGGTATCTGTATTTAGCTCAGCCACCTCTATACCGTTACAAAAAGGGTAAGACAGAGATCTATTTTAAAGACGACAGGATGATGAATGATTTCCTGATTGAAAATGGAGCGGAAGCTCTGGAGATAGACAATATTGGAAATGCCGACCTTGTGGAGTACCTGAAGATTGTCGATCACTATCGTGGGTCACTTGAGTCTCTGGAGAGAAGATATGCCCTTATCGAGCTGATTCGTCACTTTATTGAAAACCCGGACATTGCAGGCCTGACTCATGACAAGCTTTTTACCGCAGTCAAAACCTTTTTGGATGAGAGAAACTATAACATCCTCTCATCTCAGTCAAGTGAAGAGGCTCTTCATCTTTTTGTACAGACAAACGACGGTATGGAAGAACTTCTTGTTGATGATTCTCTATTCTCGTCTCCACACTATACCGAAGCACATTATATCTATGAGAAGATAAGAGACTGGAAAATCGATACGGATAGAGACCCTCTTGAGATGCTTGAAGAAGCAAAAGAGTTCGCGAAGAAAGGTTCTTATATCCAGCGCTATAAAGGTCTTGGTGAGATGAATCCTGAGCAACTTTGGGAAACAACGATGACACCAGAAAACCGTGTGCTTTTACGTGTTAATATTGAAGATGCAGAGGTCGCTTCGGATACCTTCAACTTGTTTATGGGTGATGAAGTAGAACCACGCCGTCAATATATAGAGACACACGCAAAAGATGTTAAACACCTAGACGTATAAAGCTATAAAAGGGGAGTTGTGAATATCAGATTAATTAGTATGAACAACTCTTTATTCATTTTAAAGCAGACGGACTAGTATGCTTTACCCACAGGAAAAAGAGCGTTCGCACCGTTTTATGCTGGCGCTTCGGACGGGTCTTCCACTTTTTTTCTTAGCGGCGATTTTGACATTTGCCCGCTTGAGTGATTACATTCAAAACATCC
>JBFEXN010000201.1:0-2652 GCA_041562655.1 Sulfurimonadaceae bacterium | reverse complement strand
TAGAGATCAAGAAAGCATAGAAGAACATATTCGCATATTCACCGATGAAGAACAGACCCCAACGCATACCAGAATACTCCGTACCAAAACCATCGATGATCTCGTGATCATTTGCTACCAAGTGAAATGGAGTACGACCTGTCTCAGCAAAACCAGCAATCAGGAAAAGGACCATTGCTACCGGCTGATATACGACCATCCACATACCTTCGATCTGAAAGTTGTTAAGATCGATCAATGAGAAAGAACCTACCATCATCAATGGTGCAAGTAGTGAAAGACCAGTGATCACCTCATACGAGATAAATACTGCCGCACCACGCGCTGCTGAAAGAAGTGAATACTTATTCGCAGAGGCCATACCGCCAAGTAATGGTCCATAAAGACCTACTGCCATGACTGCTAGTACGTATAAGACACCGACATTGACATCCGCTACGATTGGGTTTACTGTATACCCACCGATTGTGAAAGAAGGCATAAATGGAATCGCTGCTGCTGCCATGAAAGCAGTCGCTGCCGTGATGACAGGAGCGATCTTAAAGATACGCGCTACAACATTCGTTGGGATGATATCCTCTTTTGTAAACAGTTTAATACCATCTGCTGCTACCTGCGCAAGCCCATAAGGTCCAACAACCATTGGCCCAAGACGTCTTTGCATAAATGCAAGCACCTTACGCTCAAAGTAAGTCCCTAGACCTGCAAGCGCAGAAAACACAGTTAAAATGGCAACGATCTTAATGACCGTTTCTATCATATATGCTGTATCCATATTTATACCCTTTCAATTGAAGCTGTTGTAAAACGGTAACCGTCAAACAGTGCCTCTGATTTTAGTTTAGAATCAAATGTTGTAAGATAAGCGATCTCACCATCAATGAAGTGATCATGACTGACTTCGACTTCGATCTCACCCTTAGCCGTCTTGACCTTGACCTTATCACCTTCACTTAATCCATTAGTCTCTAAGTATGACTTAGAAGCGTGAAGACCTGGCTTCTGTTTAGACTGGTGTGCTTTCGCTGTAAAATCAGAGAACTGACGAACCGGGTTAGCAAGATAAAGCGCATTGTCACATTTGGCAGTCTCATCAAAGGCAGCGACCTCTTCGTCTGAACCAGTTTTCACTGACACGACATCAAGAAGATAACCGCGTTTCTCCGTACCATCATTCTCATAGTGGTTTGGCAGGTTGTCAAACTTCTCTACTTTGAAGCCCTTCGCAGTAGGAAGGGTCTCTGTATAATCGATAGTAAGTTCTGCATTAAGACCTAGCGCATTTGCAAGATCGTTAAGAACATATCCACCATAACCTAAGGCAGCATTCGTAGGATTGACACGTTTGTTGATTGAGGTCAGTGTTCCTTCTTGCTGATTCATAGCAGGCATATCTAAATCACCATTACCAAGAGCAGAAAGAACAAAATCAGCTTCCGTGTTGTAACCAACAGCGTATGAACCGGCTTCATCATCAAGTGCACAGATCTGAGATACACCCAGTGTATTCGTAAGCGTAGGAATCATAACCAATTCAAAGGCTGTATATTTCTCGATCAATGCACATAGACGCGCAAGGTTCTTCGATGCCGGATGCGTATAAAGATCCGGTCCAACGATTAACGAGAAAGCATCTTTCTTAGCTAAGAACTTCTCCATCTTCTCTGTAAAGTCTTTTGGTGCATTGAGGATATCAAGAAGACGGTTCTCATCTACTTCAACCTCTTTAGAGACCTTTTTAGGGACCATCTTAGACTTTTCTACTTCGACTTCCTCTTCTTCTCCAGTCTCTTCATTGACCTTCATCTCTTTGACCATCTCAACGACTTTCTCTTTGATCGTCTCTTCGACTGTAATCGTCTTCATAGAGTGGAATCCCGCAAGATACTCGACCACAGAAGATGGTAGTTTATCTTTGTCGGCAAACAGGTCAAGCAGAAGGTAAAGCGCCGCTTCTTCTTGTAATGGAGCATGGTTGATACTCATCACTGATTTACCCATTTGATTGATCACAGGATCAACAACAGGATGGAAATAAAGACCTGCACCCTTGTTCATCGTCATCGAGTTATTAAATGCATAACGTGCATTTGGATTGTCAGACTTGAGCGCCGCACCGACTGAAACGATAAAGTTTGAGTCATGCGCCACTTTTAGGTCAGACCCATAAAGAGCCGTACCAGAGATCTCAGAATAATCATTTAAGAAGTTCTGGAAAGCTTTAGCTTCAGGATTGACAAGTTTATAACCCTTAGTCTCTTTAAGATTTTGAAGGATCTGAGCCTCTTCATTGGTTATCGTAGAAGTAAACTTGATCGTGTCCGCTTTTTCGAATGCAGCAAGTGCATTGGCAAAAGCAGTCTCATCCTTGCTTACACCCCTATTCTCATAGTCATAACCGTAACGTCCTGCACCACACAGTGATACGTAGTTCCACTCATTCATAACACGGTAGATCTTGTCTTCAGGGTTGGCAATAGACTCATGTTTGACGTCATAAGAGATCTGACAACCTGCAGAACAGTGTCCACATGTCGCAGGAACCTGTTTTTGCTCCCAAGCATTTGATGTGTACATATAGTCAGTGTCGACAAGCGCACCAACTGGACAAACCGCAGCACACTCACCACATGAAGTACAATCAAGCATATC
>JBFEXN010000200.1:0-2705 GCA_041562655.1 Sulfurimonadaceae bacterium | reverse complement strand
GTCTGGGTTCGGACGGAACGGTCAGTGCGAACAAAAACTCTATCAAAATCATAGGGACACATACAGATAGCTATGCTCAGGGTTATTTTGTCTATGACTCGAAAAAATCGGGTTCGATGACGACTTCGCATCTGCGTTTTGGCCCGGTGCCTATTCATTCTACCTATCTCATTGACAAGGCTGACTTTGTAGCCTGTCATCAGAGTGTCTTTATGGAAAAATTTGACATCTTGCAGCATGCGGGCAAAGGGGCCGTGTTTTTACTTAACTCTGCTTTCGATAAAGAGACACTGTGGCGACGCATGCCCAGAAATCTCCAGGAGGAACTGATTGAAAAAAGAATCGACTTCTATGTCATCGATGCCTATAAGGTGGCAAAAGAGTGTCAGCTTGGCAGACGTATCAATACGGTGATGCAGGCGTGTTTCTTTTATCTTTCGGGCATCTTTTCTCATGATGAAGCGATACAACAGATAAAACACTCTATAAAAAGCACCTACGGTAAAAAAGATACTCAGATAACAGAACTAAACTATCATGCCGTGGACAAAGCCATAGAGAACCTTTGCAAAATCGATCTTCCTAAGGAAGCCGACAGTGATTTTGTACTTGAGCATACCATCAAGGGAAGTGTGAGCATGTTTGTCGCCGATGTAACAGCTACTTTGATCCAGGGCAGAGGTAATGAACTTCCTGTTAGTAAAATCCCGGCTGACGGTACCTGGCCTACGGGCACTGCCAAATACGAAAAACGTAATCTTGCTCAGGAAATCCCGGTATGGGACCCGGCCTCATGTATTCAG
This sequence comes from Sulfurimonadaceae bacterium, assembly GCA_041562655.1. Lineage (GTDB taxonomy): Bacteria > Campylobacterota > Campylobacteria > Campylobacterales > Sulfurimonadaceae. Next base: position 1,902 of record JBFEXN010000200.1, on the reverse strand, counting down.
TGCAACAAGTGCGTGTTAGTCTGTCCACATGCAGTGATACGCTCCAAGGTCGTTGAAACATCCTCTTTAATGAATGCACCCGAAGGGTTTAAACGTATACAGGCAAAGGGAAAACCGTTTGAGCAGAACGAGATGTTTACGCTTCAAGTCGCCGTTGAGGATTGCACGGGCTGTTCGCTGTGTGTTGAGGTGTGTGCAGGAGAGAATAAATCACAATCCGGTCTCAAAGCGATCAACATGATGCCACAGTATCCTTTACGCGAGAGCGGTATCAAAAACTGGGATTTTTTCCTTTCTCTTGATAACTATGAGCGTTCAAAGCTTAAGCATGACAAGGTCAAAGACAGTCAGCTGCTGGAACCGCTCTTTGAGTTTTCTGGGGCTTGTCCGGGATGTGGTGAGACGCCCTATATCAAACTTGCGACTCAGCTTTTTGGAGATCGCATGTTGGTCGCAAACGCGACCGGATGTTCATCCATATACGGCGGGAACCTTCCCACCACACCATGGACAAAGAACAAGGATGGACGCGGTCCGGCATGGTCTAACTCACTGTTTGAAGATAACGCGGAGTTTGGTCTCGGATTTAGACTTGCAATAGATAATCATGAGGCGCAGGCAAAAGAGTTACTGCACGACAACGCTGAAGAAATCGGTGCTGAACTGTGTGAAAGTATATTAAACGCAAGTCAACGCAGTGAAGAAGAGATAAATGAACAACGAGATCGTATAGAAGGGCTGAAAGAACTGCTTGAAAAATCGGCTCAAAGCTATGCGGGTGAGCTTTTAGACCTTGCGGACTATCTGATAAAGAAAACGGTGTGGATAATCGGCGGTGACGGTTGGGCCTATGATATTGGATATGGAGGGCTTGATCATGTTCTTGCGAGCGGAAAGAACGTCAATATATTGGTACTTGATACACAGGTGTACTCCAACACCGGAGGCCAGCAGTCCAAAGCCACACCTACCGGAGCGGTCGCAAAATTTGCATCAGCAGGCAAGGCTGAGCTTCCTAAAGATTTGGCAATGATGGCGCTTGCATACGGCAATGTTTATGTCGCACGTGTAGCCATGGGTGCAAATGATAGGCAGACGGTGAAGGCATTTGTAGAAGCAGAAGCGTATGAGGGACCTTCGCTGATCATTGCCTATTCGCATTGTATCGCCCATGGTTATGATCTTAGAGAAGGTATGAATCAGCAGAGACTGGCAGTTGAATGTGGTCTATGGCCGATATTTAGATATGACCCGAGTTTGAAAGACAAGAGTGAAAACCCGATGAGACTCGATTATAAGGGGCCAAAGATTCCGGTCAAAGATTATATGTACAATGAAGCACGCTTCAAAATGGTTGAAAATTTAAGCAGTGATGCTGCTGAAGTGTTTTTAAAGCGTGCGGAATCCCATGCAAAACAGACGTATAAACGTTATGCGAACCTTGCTAAGATCGATTATAGAGATAGCACTGATGAGAAGGATGATACTTAATAAAAAGCGTGATCTCTTTTAAAAAAAGGTGTCCGAATTCTTTTTGATCCAGTCTTTTAGGGTGTGTCCTATTAAGATAGAACTAATGTTCATGGTATTACAATGACTTATACGCTACAACATCTTTTGAAGGAGTTGGTGATGGATTTTGCAAAGTTGGCACCGTGGAACTGGTTTAAAAAAGAGGAAGAAGAGAGCGGGAAGACAGTACCCGTACGAAGCAGTATGGAAAGGTCGGAGTTTCCTCTGTCTTTTCATGACCTGCATGCGGAGTTCAATCGCCTTTTTGATTCATTGAAGCATGGTTTGAGTACGGGACTGCCGAGTCGCTCATTTTTTAAAATTGATTTGTTCAAGCCTTTATTTGATGTTTCCTCGGATTAGAAATAATAAAGTATAAAATTAGAACTT
>JBFEXN010000199.1:0-2734 GCA_041562655.1 Sulfurimonadaceae bacterium | reverse complement strand
GTGAATTGTGTGGTTACCACCGATTGCAAGTGCATCACCATCACCAGCAACACAGATAACATACTTATCCGGGTGCATTAGTTTGATACCTGTTGCAAATGCAACAGTACGACCGTGTGTTGTGTGAACAGTATTGAAGTCTACATAAGACGAGAAACGTCCTGAACAACCAATACCAGAAACAACACAAACGTCATTCTGATCGATTCCAAGTTTTTCAACTGCACGTACGAATGCCTTAAGGATAACACCGTCACCACAACCCCAACACCATAGTGTTGGCATTTTTTCTAGTCTTAAATATTTATCATAATTAAATGCCATGTTAGAATACCTCTTTAACTTTATTTACGATCTCATATGGAGAAATTGGACGACCGTTAACTTTGAATAGACCTTCAATATCAAGTCTACCTGAAACACGTTCTACTTCTTCTGTATATTGTCTGATGTTCAACTCAACACATAATACGTTTTTGATCATATCAGTGTACTTCTTCATCGTTACATCTGGACTTGGCCATAGTGTAATCGGACGGAAAAGACCTGCTTTGATTCCCTCAGCTCTTAGGTGACGGATCGCTTCTTTTGCAGAAAGAGAAACTGAACCATAAGCGATGATAAGGACTTCACCTTCTTCACCTGTCATGTCATCAAGCATGAACTCTTCATTTAATTCGATCTCATCTCTGTGAACCATTACCTTGTCTTCAAGACGCTGGATCAGTTTACGACAAGTCTCGATTTCCTCAGTTGGGAAACCTTTTGCATCATGGTGTAGACCCGTAAAGTGGTAGCGATAACCAGTAAACATTGGGTTAAGTACTGCTGGCTGATCTGATTCACACTCATACGGACGGTAATCTTCAGGAGCTCCGTCAAATGTTTTACGTGGTACGATACCCGCTTTAACTTCTTCTTCAGTTGGAAGCATTGCTTTACCGTGCATGTGACCGATCGTCTCATCAAGAAGGACGAATACCGGTTGCATGAAACGGTCAGCCAAGTTGAATGCACGTACAGTTTCAGTATAACACTCAGCTAGGTTACCCGCACAAAGTGTGATTGAACGGTAGTCACCGTGAGATGGGTTCTTCGCTTGACGAACATCACCTTGAGATACACGAGTCGGAAGACCAGTTGAAGGACCACCACGCATAACGTTAACAACAACCAATGGAACTTCTGCCATCTGAGCAAGACCAAGGTTTTCCGCTTTAAGTGAGATACCAGGACCTGAAGTCGCTGTCATCGTTCTCTGACCGGCCATACCAGCACCGATAGCAGCTGCAACACCGGCGATCTCATCTTCCATCTGAATACATACACCACCACGTGCTGGCATAAGGTCAGACATTTCGTGCATTACTTCAGATGATGGTGTAATCGGGTACCCACCAAAGAACATACATCCTGCATCTGCCGCAGCTAGTGCTGATAGTTCATTACCACTAGATATTACTTCTCTCATTTCAGCCATTATTTAACTCCTTGCTGGTCTAAAGACATATAGTTATTTGCAACTATCTGTTCTTGACGTGCTTTCGCTTCATCAGTCAGTTTTGCAAACTTTTTATCAACTGATTTCAAGTCTTCTTTACTTGCTACATAAATAGCGAAGTCAGGACAGTTTAATTCACAGTCGTTACATCCGATACATGATTCTGGATTATCAACAGAGATCATTGCCCCCAATGTCGATGTTGAGTCGTATCTCATACCCAATACACCTGATGGACATACTGATACACAGATATCACATGCTTTACAGTTGTCTCTGTTAATCCAAACAGGCTCACCTGCGAATTCAATCATTGCACTTGTTGCCATATATTCTCCTCTTTACAAAGTTAATTATTTTTATTGCGGCCTAACTCATACTTGCCAGTGGCATACAAGATAAGCTCTTGGCTTTCAGACCGGTACTCTGTAGAGCACCTAAGTCATCATTAGCCATAGGGTAGCTAAGCTTTGTTAATAAATCTCTAAATTGTGCTTCATACACCCCATCTTATATAAAAGATGTTACTTTACGAGGCTCGCACGCGAGATCAAGACTTACTTTTTTCAAAGCCAACTCAGTAAGTTTTGTAATGACCGTGTTCACACAATCATTACACTTTACATTAGTAAGCTCAGAGCTTTTTCTGATTATTTTCCTAAGGCCTTGGTTACTGCCTTACCGATCTCAGCCGGAGAGACAACAACTGTTGCACCTGCAGCTTCAAGTGCAGCCATCTTCTCAGCAGCCGTACCAGCTGTACCAGAAACGATTGCTCCAGCGTGACCCATCGTTTTACCTTTAGGCGCTGTTTGACCAGCGATAAAAGCAACAACCGGTTTAGTGATATGTTCTTTGATGTAAGCAGCCGCTTGGATCTCAAGGTCACCACCGATCTCACCGATCATTACGATACACTCAGTTTCCGGATCAGCTTCAAACATCGGAAGAAGTTGCTTGTAAGAAAGACCGATGATCGGGTCTCCACCAATACCGACTGCCGTTGTGATACCGAAACCTTCGTTACATACTTGGTTCGCACCTTCATACGTCAATGTTCCAGACTTAGAGATAAGTCCGACATTTCCTTTTTTGAAGATCATCCCCGGCATAATACCGATCTTACACTCTTCAGCTGTGATGATACCAGGACAGTTTGGCCCGATAGTCTTCATGCCGTGCTTAGTAGCGTGAGCTTTTGCTGCTTGCATATCTTTAACCGGAGCACCTTCT
>JBFEXN010000198.1:0-2849 GCA_041562655.1 Sulfurimonadaceae bacterium | reverse complement strand
TCAGGCGTATGCGCACAAGTTAGTGACGGGTCGCTGGGAGGAGTTTGAGACGCTGCGTCAGTTCGACGGTCTATGCGGATATACAAAACCGAGTGAAAGCGGTGCAGATTATTATGTTGCAGGGCACAGCTCTACATCTATATCGCTTGCGGTGGGTGCAGCCAAGGCTTTTTCATTGACAGGCGAGGATAAAGTCCCCGTTGTCATGATAGGCGACGGTTCCATGTCTGCCGGTATGGTCTATGAAGCGCTCAATGAACTGGGTGAGCGCAAATATCCTATAGTTATCATTTTAAATGACAATGAGATGAGCATCGCAAAACCTATCGGTGCAATCTCTAAGCATCTGTCTCAGGCAATGGCAGGTCCTTTCTATCAAAAGTTAAAAGCAAAGACAGAGAAGATACTGGAGCATTTTCCAGATGGAGCTACCTATTTGGCCAAACGCTTTGAAGAGAGTTTTAAACTGATCACACCAGGTCTGATATTTGAGGAGATGGGTGTTGAATATATCGGTCCGATAGATGGACACGATACCAGCTCTATCATCGATACACTAAAAATCGCCAAACAACTTAGAAAACCGGTGATCGTGCACGCTCAGACCTTAAAAGGGAAGGGTTATGAGCTTGCTGAGGGCCATCATGAACACTGGCATGGGGTCTCTCCGTTTGATATATTTGATGGAAAAGCAAGTAAAAAATCAGCAGGAAAAGCTGCGACAAAGATCTACACAGAAAAACTTCTAGAACTTTCTCGTGCAGATGAAAAGATTGTCGGTGTCACGGCAGCTATGCCTAGCGGAACAGGTCTGCGTGAACTTTTAGATGAGTTTCCGGACCGGTTTTGGGATGTTGGAATTGCAGAACAACACGCTGTGACGTCGATGGGTCCATTGGCAAAAGAGGGGTTTAAGCCTTTTTGTACGATCTACTCTACTTTTTTGCAGCGCGGTTATGACCAGGTGATACATGATATCTGTTTGATGGACCTTCCTGTTGTTTTTGCATTAGACCGAGCAGGGATAGTCGGAGAAGATGGAGAAACGCATCAAGGGGTCTTTGATATCTCATTCTTACGGGCCATTCCCAATATGACGATCTTTGCTCCGAGGAATGAGAAGACAATGCATGCAGCAATGGACTTTGCACATAGCTTTGAAAGCCCATGTGCTCTTCGCTATCCTCGTGGGGCATTTTTAGACGAGAGTGAAGATGAGGCAATACCGTATGTGTTAGCAAGGTCAGAGATGCTTGAAGAGGGCTCGGACAATATACTGTTTATCGGATATGGAAACGGAGTCGGACGGGCTAAGAAGACAGCGGCTTTGATGGATGAAGATATTGCTATTTTGGACCTTCGCTTTGTCAAGCCATTGGACAAGGAGATGTTGCGTGAGTGTGCCAAGAACTATGCCCACTGGTATGTCTTCTCTGATTCTGCCAAGATGGGCGGAGTCGGTTCGGCTATCTTAGAGTTTCTTGCAGAAGATGGTATCACAGGCATTCGTCTTAAGACGTTTGAGTATGAAGATGCATTTATTACACATGGGAACACTAATCTAGTGGAGGAGTCTTTAGGCTTACTTCCCGAGCAGCTTGCTGAAAAAGTCAAGGCTTCTTTTTCCAAATAAGACTTCGTCTGCTTTAGTAGCAATATACATTTGAATGTGAAGTGTTGTCTGTCAAATAGTTTTTGAATAAATTAAAATGAGTTAGAGATAGAGAAAAAGAAGATCGTAAAAGGGAGACACCCTTTTACGTAAGTAAAACTTACAGGTCGTTTTCGTGTTTAGCAAGATACTCAGCAACACCTTCAGTAGAAGCTTTCATACCTTCGTCACCTTTGTTCCAGCCTGCCGCACATACTTCACCGTGTTCATTAGTGAATAGCATAGCATCAACCATACGAATCATCTCATCGATGTTACGTCCAAGTGGTAGGTCATTGATAACAGCGTGACGGATAGTACCGTCTTTGTCGATTAGGAATGATCCACGTAGAGCAACACCACCGTCAAGAAGTACGTCGTATGCTTTAGCGATCTCTTTAGTAAGGTCAGCAACTAGTGGATATTTAACCTGACCGATACCACCTTCGTTTACCGGAGTGTTCTTCCATGCGAAGTGAGAGAATTGTGAGTCAACAGAAACACCAATAACATTGATACCACGTTCTTTGAACTCAGCAAGACGGTGATCGAATGCGATGATCTCAGATGGACAAACAAATGTGAAGTCCAGTGGATAGAAGTATAAAACCGTACCGTTTTCACCAAAGTTTTCATATAGGTTGAAGTTGTCAACAATTTCGTTGTTTCCAAGTACTGTTGTTGCCGTAAAGTCTGGAGCTTTTTTTGTAACTAGCATTAAGCTTTCCTTTTGTTTAAAGTTGTGTTTTCTAAAGAAACATCTGCTGTGCAGAGCGATTCTCTTGTTTGGGGATTCTATCACAAGAAAACTAAAGTTTTTATCATGCCCAAATGTAAGCGGTGCAATTTAGATTCTATTAAAGTAATCAAGGATTTTTTTGATTTTATGCTTTCGCTATAATTCCAAGGAGTATCTGATAGTATGTGTTGAGTTTAGTAAGACCTCATATTATGCGTATAGGTTTTTATCTCAAGTACAGTATATTATTGATCCAGTTGTATGGGCTTGTCCCTATGACACAAATTACATAAAAAGGCTTATCGATGACAAAAGAGTACCTGTTTACTTCTGAGTCTGTAACGGAAGGACATCCGGATAAGATGGCAGATCAGATTTCTGATGCGATTTTAGACTATATTATAGAACGTGATCCGGATGCACGTGTAGCTTGTGAGACTATGGTTTCTAATGGTTTTT
>JBFEXN010000197.1:0-2861 GCA_041562655.1 Sulfurimonadaceae bacterium | reverse complement strand
CCCTATTTTGCGAGTCAACAGAAAACTTGAGTTCCTATTTTGAGGGGGTAGTGCCTTCTGGGTGTGAGGGTTCAAATCCCTCCGTTCGCACCATTCATCCTTTTTACTATCCATTTTAGAAAATACTTGTTGAACATGCGAAGTCTTTGCTGTACGTTCTGTATAGATACACCAGACTGAATATTCCCATACAAAAATCAAATGTTATCTTCACAATCATCTTGGATTTAGATCCTGTGGACAATCGCTTTTGAGACATAATATGAATAGTCTCACTTGATATCTTCTCCAAACAATTGAGAACGACTGTTGTCATATAATATTAAAGATGCTACAATCAATACAGATTTGATAAAAGGTTTTTTCTGTAGAGGAGAAGAGTTGAATATGAGATTGTTTATATTTGTCTTTTTTATATCCCTTGCTCTGTTTGCAAACGAACAGCCGGCCAAGCTGGAAAAGGTCTCAATCCAATTCAAATGGTTACACCAGTTTCAGTTTGCAGGTTATTATGCTGCTTTGGAGAAGGGGTTTTATGCCGAAGAGGGCCTTGATGTCACCCTCAAAGAACGAGACACGTCTGTCGATCATATAGATGATGTTATTAAGGGAAAAGCTGAATACGGAGTGGCTGATACCGGACTGGTAATGTATCGACTACAGGGTAAACCCGTTGTATTACTTTCGCAGATCTTTCAGCACTCCCCTATGGTTTTCCTAACAGCAAAATCTTCCAATATCCATACCCCTTTTGAGTTAAAGGGTAAAAAAGTCATGCTTGATCCTACAGGTGCCAATGACGCACCGTTGACCGCGTTAATCGTTAAAACACTTGACAGTGTAGATGCTGTGAAGACAATTGAACACTCTTACAGTAACGAAGACCTGTTGCAGGGCAGGGTCGATGCCATGCTTGCATACTCCAGTAATGAACCCTATTGGTTCAAAGAGCGTCAGTTCCTGATCAATACGATCGATCCCCGTGATTACGGTATAGACTTTTACGGTGATAATCTTTTTACAACCGAAGCAGAGCTTGAGAAACATCCGAACCGAGTCAAGCGTATGATACGTGCCACTCACAAGGGCTGGGTCTATGCCTTAGAACACAAAGATGAGATCGTCGATCTTATAGTTAAAAAATATAATACGCAATCTCTCAGCAAAGAACATCTCACATTTGAAGCGGAGGAGATAGAGAGACACATCCAAAAGGAACATGTGGACCTAGGGCAGGTCGAACCCAGCCGTTACAGCAAGATCGCCGAACTTTATGACATATTGGGTTTTGTCAAGAGTACAACAATAGACAAAAAATTCTTTTATAAACATCACACGAATCAGTTGGAACTGACCAAAGAGGAACAGGCTTGGCTCGATGCGCATTCGGTTATTAGAGTAAGTAACGAGATGGACTGGCCCCCATACGATTTCGTAAAAGATGGCAAGCCTCAAGGCTATTCGATCGATTATATGAGGCTGATTGGGAAAAAGCTTGGCATTGAGCTTAAGTTTATTAATGGTTACAGCTGGGATGAACTGGTGAAAATGTTTTGTGATAAAGAGATAGACTTGCTACATCCGGCAGATAAGCCCAAGGCATTAGAAGGATGTGGACAATTTACCGAATCGTTTATACATGAAAAACTATCGTTTTTGATCCGCAATGACTACAAAGACGTCACCGGTATCGACGATCTTTCTGGTGCTACGATCGCCTTGCAGCGTGGATGGGAGACCACTGAAAAAGTGTTGAGAAATTATGCAGATAAGATTCAACCTCTGTATGTGGACAATTCGATAGAGGGGGCCAGGGCGGTGGCCAAGGGAAAAGCGGACGCTGTGATAGATTACACCAGCGTACTGGACTATCTGCGGTATGATGAGGGACTTACCAATGTCCGACTCTCCGGACAGTTCGATTTTGATGAGTACGAGCTTTTCATCGGTGTCCGTAAAGACTGGCCGATGTTGTTCAACCTTGTGCAAAAAGCTAGAAAACAGATCAGTAAAAATGAGTTTGAAGACCTTCAGAAAAAATGGTTGACGGCACCTGATGACTCACAAAAGATCATGATTGACTTGAGTAAAGCAGAGCAGGCCTGGTTGGACAAAAAGATCCCTGTCAGATATGTTTATGACCCTGACTGGGCACCGTTTGAATGGAAAAACGAACTTGGAGAACACACCGGAATAATTTACGATGTCCTAAGCATGATCGGTGAACGCAGCGGTATCGACTTTGATGCGATCGAGGTCGATTCATGGAATGAAGCCATCACGTTAGCCGAAACCAAGCAAGCCGATATGTACAGTGCCGTAGGGGAAAATGAAACCCGTAAAAAATATATGAACTTTACCGAGCATACCATCTTTAGTACCCCTTATGTCTATATTGTCCATAAGGATGACAAGAATGATTATTTCAATACGTTGACGTCAATGAGGAATAAAAGAATTGCTGTAGTCAAGGGTTATCACATACATGAAGTCCTTAAGGCAGAACAGCCGCAGATGAAACTTGTCACGGTAGACTCTATAGTAGATGGATTGGAACAACTTGAAAACATGGAGATAGACATTTTCATCGTAAACGCGCCTACTGCCAAGTATTACCTAAACAGAAAAGGGTTTGATAAGCTTAAGATCGCGACAAAGACTGAATATGAACTTGAACTTAAAATCGCTGTCAGAGATGATTGGCCACCTGAAGTAATTTCTATTATTGACAAGGCATTGAAAAGTATCAGTGAAAAAGAGCTGGCTGATCTTTATTTGAAATGGACAGACAAAGTCGTTGCGACTGAAATCGATTATTCTTTAGTGTTTAAATTTGCTTTTGGTGCCATGTTGATCATACT
>JBFEXN010000196.1:0-2866 GCA_041562655.1 Sulfurimonadaceae bacterium | reverse complement strand
GTAGATGTGCTAGTCGCAACGGACGTTGCTGCACGTGGTATCCATGTCAACGATGTATCACATGTTATCAACTATCATATTCCTTTTGATCCTGAGTCTTACGTCCACCGTATCGGCCGTACAGGTCGTGCGGGTAACAAGGGTGTCGCTATCACACTGGTAACACCACATGAGTTCAAAGAACTACAGCGTATCAAACAAAAAGTCGGTACGACAATGGAGCAGTGTTATATCCCGACTAAAGGTCAGGTGGTACAAAACCGTTTAGGTGCTCTTGCAGATGAGATCTCTAAGCAGAAGGTCTTTGATGAAGCCCATCAGATCGTTGAAGCACTTGGGGACAGTTTCGATCATGAGACGGCACTGTACAAGGTCATCTCGGTTCTTCTTAGAAAAGAGCCTATCAGTGGACCTGAGAACATCGGTATTGATGAAGAGAAACTGGCTAAGATCCTGGCTCGTATTGATTCTCGTGGCGGAAGCCGTGGCGGTGGGCGTCGCAGTGGCGGTTACCGTGGAAACCGTAGCGGTGGGAATCGCAGCGGTGGTGGCTACCGTGGAAACCGTGAAGGTGGAAGTCGTGAGGGCGGCGGAAGAAATCGTAGCGGAAACCGTGAGAGCGGTGGAAAAAGAGAGCGTTATTAAAAACTCTCGATTTTGAAAGGGAAGAGCTCCCCTTTTCCCCTTCCCTTATAATACTTTTTATCTTATACTTCTTCTATCTAAAAATAAAGCTTGATTATGACTATTTATAAAAACAGTGACTTTTATGTCGAAGTTCATGAATCCGAGATACCCTGGTTAAAGATCTTCACTACCAAACAGTATAAAGAGTTGACAGATGCGCCAAAAGAGTTACGTAAAAGACTCTATGCGGCCATGGAAGTCATTGAAGAGGAGATGCGCAGGTATTACCAGCCTGAAAAGATCAACATCGCAGCCTTTGGCAATTACCTACCTCATTTACACATCCATGTCATGGCCCGGTTCAAAGAAGATGCCTTCTATCCCGAACCGATGTGGGGAGAAAAACAGAGAGACTCAGACCTCAAGCTTCCTGAGGGTGAGGTCTTTTATGAGCATATAAAAAGATCCTTAGAAGCTATCTAGAAGCTACACTTATCCGTGACGACGCTCTCTGTGTCGTCTTTCCTCTTGACCCATGCGCCTATCCTCTTTCAAACGTCTCTCTTCGTCTGTACACGTGTCATTAAAGTCGTGTTTCCTTCTACCTCTATGCGTCCTTCTGCTCTCCTTACGTCGGCCCTCTTTTCTTCTGTCTACCTTTTTTTCCGGGGGTCTGAGCATCTCTCGACGCATCAATGTAATCAAGACTAAAAAACCGATAACGATATAAATAATGTATTCAGTTTCCATGATCAAAACCTTATTACTTTTTTATATGATACTAACACCATACTAAGCCTATACTGAATCTGATTTGTATATAAAAAACATTGAAAATAGTATAAAGATTCTCAAGGGCGTATCTACTTTTAGTACCTACACCTATTTGAGATTAGAAAAGATATGCAGCGGGATATGTGGCTCGTACTAAGCCTTTGTGTCTCTTTGAATGGCTTCAAGAAGATCTCTGTTCTGCTCTTGCATGAGAGCAAAGGCTTTACTTAAGGCTTGGTGTAATTGCTCATCATTCGATGAGGCAGTCGCTGCTTCACAATATGCCTTATAAAAGTCATTATAAGGACTTACACCTGATGAAAGCACTAACTTAAGGTCTACATCCGGAAAATAACTGTTCCACGAGCTGCTTAACCTGGATAAGGTCTTTTTATTGTTTCGCCATATCAATACAAAAATGACCTGCATAATGACGACAAGAGAGACAATAAAGACGACAATGCTTTGTGCGATGCCAAAATAGTTAAAGACATAAGGATTAAAGATCGCTGCATATTCCATAAAAGGAAAAGAGATGAACAAAACGATTAACGTCATGCTGCTTATCCCACCTACTGGGGCTTGATTAAAGATAAGACGCTTGCTGATGCATGATGTTTTATTGTTTTTTTTAAGTTTGAAAATAGCATTTAAGATCGACGAAAGGGAATGAATAGTCATAAAGAGTGTCTCCGGGTTTTTGTGTAAAACTATAACAAAAACTTCAGTAAAAAAAGCTTTGAGAAGAGGAATTCAAAGGGAAGGTCATAAGTGAAATCAAAGCCGAAGCTTTGACCTACATAGCAGAATGTTCAAGCATCACATCAATAGTGATCAGTATGATCGTACTCAAGAAGAGAAGATTAAACTGCATAAACACTCTTCGTGCATGTACAAGTTCGAAATTCTTATATAAAAGCTGTAGACTGCTGACGAAACAGAGTATCGCAGCAAGGATCAACAGATAAAATATAACTGTATTCGATATAACAAAGGCTCCTGCCATATATATACCGGCCTGGATCGTAAAGAACATCCAGATAAAGGTAAGACGCTGAAGCGAATTCCTACCAAACAGGCGCAAGGCAGTTGGGTATCCCGCACCCTTATACTCCCCATGATGAAACATCACAAGCAGCCAGAAGTGTGGAACCTGCCAGATAAAATAAAACATGCCCAGAGCATAAAACTCAGGCTCCCATAAACTGTGACCGGCTGTCAACCAACCGATCGCCGGAGGGACAACCCCAAGTAAGGCACCCGGAACAACAGCCAGGGCACTTTTCTTTTTTAACGGTGTATAAAAACCGTTATACCAGATGAACGAGAATAGGATCAAGTTCAAACCTGCAAAACCAAGCAGGTCGTAAATCAAAATCAACGAACTTACAATGAGTACTCCAGCTATAGCAAGCCCCGTACGAGGAGACCATTTACCAGAAGCGATAGGACGGTGTTTAGTCCG
>JBFEXN010000195.1:0-2960 GCA_041562655.1 Sulfurimonadaceae bacterium | reverse complement strand
GTACAAAAGGATCATCAACCTTTGCATCAAGAAATCCATGCTGCATGTACATATCTCTGATACGTAAAGGGTCATACTGTAGCTCTGTTAACTTCATCTCTCCATTGTTACGACCCCAGAACCATCCCATGAACTGATGCTCTTTGTTGGCTATGGTCTCATCGAAGTCTGTTCCTTCAAAAGCCTCCATACCTTCGAAGGAGAGTTTTTCGATAACAATGTTCTCACCCTTGTTGACCTTGAAGACCAGTTCAACACTTCCATTCTCCATGGTCTCAGTCTCAACTTCGACGATAGTATCGATATATCCCTCTTGAGAGATCGCCTCAATAAGCCGTTTTTTTGCGGCTGCGACCTTGTTCTTATCATAAAGAGAGCCTTTTTTAAGCTGTAGTAATTCACTGTCTTCAGTCTCATCCCCTTGCCCATAGCCATCTATCTCAATACGTGAAATCACTGACTTTTCGACAAAGTGATAGATCAAGACACCATTTTTCTCACTTACCCAGATATCGGTGAAGTAACCGAACTGATAAAAACGATTGATTGATTTGTCAATTTTCTTCTCTGATATGACATCATCGATGTCAAACTCAAGGCTATCTTTCGCAACAGCCTCAGAAAGATGGACCAATCCATCAAATTGTATATCTCTAATCGTTTTGGCTTGTAAAACACTGATAGATAAAAATAATGCCAAAAACAAAAATCTCATTTATTAACCTTTAAGACTAAAACTATTTGTATTTATTAAGGTCATGAGTGTATCGAGTATGCGGTTAAAGTAGAGTAAAAGGTGGGGTAAATTAAAAAAGAAAAGAGAAGGTGCAGGCATCTGTCACCTTTTTATACTCATATCGTTTGAGATCAGATACTTTTTCTTTTTCCTGGTCTGTCTTCGAGTTTAGGTGGGGCTTTTTGTGTTTCACAGGCATTCTTACACGTCTGCATCCACGAAATAGCAAGATCACTGTCAACGCCCTCTTCTTCAAGACTATTCGCAAGCCAGTAAGCCGTATCATCACAGCTCAGGTTGTCAGCATAACGTTTTCTGACACATAGGGATGAGATTTCCGATAGCAATGCACGCTTGTCTTTATCTTCCATCTTCTCATAATGTTCCTGCGTGTATGAGATATTTGTCAGTTTAAACTGCAGGTCGTCTTGATGATCATACCAGTATTTGATCTCACCACCGAAAAAAAACATCCCAATAAAAAAGATCAAGATTATTGTCGTGAGTTTGCCAAAGTCCAGATTTCCCATGATTTCTCCTATGCCTGATATTGCTACGACCAATATCTAATGGCGAAGTATAATATTAAAATGCAAATAAAAATATAACTTTACGTATAGTACACTAAAAATGAATATTTTATCTAGCTATTGTGAGGGGTTTTAAGATTATTTTGTAGATTGAAGGGGGAGCAAGAACGTAAGACGTCTTACTTCTCTTGTCCATTTCCGTAATGTTCAAATAGGTATTCTGTGACCAAGACTGCATCCTCTTTCGTCATCGGTGCCTTAAAGTGAACGATCATCTTATCCACTTTCTTTTTCCAATAATCCTTTGACTGAGGCCCCTGATTGATCACGTAGCCAAAAGAGTGACATGTCAGACATTGCGCCAAGACGACATCAAAATGCTGACCCATCTTTACCTCATATGGAATATAAGGAACTTGGATATCCTCTTTTACCTCTGCCGCATTAATCGACAATACCGTTAGCATTGCTAATATAAGTTTTTTGATCATTATATCACCTCTATTGTAACTTCATCTACGCCGTTATATTTATAACCACCGTGATTCCATTTGATATCTTTTGCCAATGGCTGTTCTTCACCGGCTTTGTTGATCGCTTTTGACATGATCTTTTGTTTTCCATATTTACTTGGTTTAAAGCTATAACGGAATTCTCTGAACGAGTAACGTCCCAACTTGTCACTGCCTAGGACTGCTTCTTCCCACGTCTTACCATCATCTGTTGAGATCAACACGGAACGAATACCCTTACCTTCATCATACGCGACACCGCGTACCGTGATATGAGAATTATTGTGTACTTTTGTCTCATTCGTCGGATAACCGATCATCGATTTCACATTCATTTTATCGATTGGTTTTGTCTTGACATGTTCACCAGGTTTTTCACATTCACAATCGTTGTCTGGGATACGATAAGCTACGTCCATAAAGAAAAGCTTCTGATAATCCGTCGTCAATGTAAGGTTAGACAGCATCTTGACCCATGAGTCAGAGTAGTGACCAGGGATGATCAGACGTGTTGGGAATCCGTTTAGGTATGGTAACTCTTCCCCATTCATCTCATATGCGATGATGACGTGATCGTCCAAGTCTGCGATGTGCATCTCGCGTACGAAGTTTGGCGTCTCATAGTATGCAGCATTGTCCATACCGTTAAAACCGATCCATGCCGCATCTTTTTTAATGCCTGCACGCTCCAGTACATCTCGTAAACGTGCACCTTTCCATATCGCATTACCAACGGCACCGTTACCCCACTGGATTCCGCCGGCAGTTGGTGTGAATGCTGAACGCCCGTTTCCTCCACACTGAAGTACCGCTGCTACTTCAACAGGTTCAAACTCGTTTTTGAGTTCTTCCAATGTAAAAGAAAGTTCTGTCTCGACCTCACCATTTACTCTTAAACGATAATCCTTAAGGTCTACATGAGTAGGGATCTCCGGCATATGCCAACGTACAAAGAACTGGTCATTAGGTGTAATAGCCTGAGCGAACACATCTCTTGGTGACTCTAATAAAGGCGGTCTGTCTGAATAAGTGATAAGTGGTCGTTTCTGAGGAAAAGCAACATTTGATATTGCTCTATTGTCCACAGGCTGAGAAGCTGCTTCAAGTGAGCTCCCTATCGCTGCTGCACCTGCCACTGCTAATGATTTTTTGAAAAAATCGCGTCTTTGCATGATTTCTCCC
>JBFEXN010000194.1:0-2967 GCA_041562655.1 Sulfurimonadaceae bacterium | reverse complement strand
TATGAGAATTTTCTTTTAAAAGACGAGGTTGAATTGAACTGTTATTACAGAGGTGTTTCCATGCCTTTGCTGACAAAAGAGAGTTTGTTGAAGAGCGTGGAGCTTCCTGATGTTTTAAACGCTGTATCGGGTAAACTTGAGCTGAAGTTTGAAGAGGAAGCACTTTCGTTTGTGATCTCACCGGTTGAACTTGACAGGAATACTGTTTTATATCCGAATCTGGAAGCAAAAGCGATAGCTTTTAAGAGATAAAACATATCCTGGAGTGAGTATCTAAGGTCTTTTCAGGTCTGCTTTTGCTAGAATGTCATAATTTAAAAATCGGAGTATCGATTATGGAAAAAATGTGGTCGGGACGCTTTAGTGAAGCCGCGTCGTCACTCTTGGATGAGTTTAATGCCTCTATAATGTTCGATAGAGAGTTGTATCAAGAAGATATCGAAGGTTCCATTGCACATGCAACAATGTTGATGGAGCAGGGGATCTTAACTAAGGAAGAACTGTCCTCTATCAAGACAGGTCTCGCGCAGGTAAAAGAAGAGATCGAATCAGGAAAGTTTACATGGGAACTTTCTGATGAAGACCTTCACATGGCTATTGAAAAGCGTTTGACTGCGATCATCGGGGATACGGGTAAGAAACTTCATACGGCACGCAGTCGTAATGATCAAGTAGCCGTTGACTTCCGTCGTTACGTCCTGCGAAAGAACAAAGAGATCATGTCTCTTGTGCATGAGTTGATGAGTGCCTTGTACAAGGTGGCTGGTGAGCATACTGAGACATTGATTCCGGGGATGACACATCTTCAGCATGCTCAACCGACAAACTTTGCGTTTCATCTAATGGCCTACGGTTCTATGTTCAAGCGAGACTTTGAACGTTTTGAAGACTCGTTCAGGAGAAATAACATATCTCCTCTTGGATGTGCCGCACTTGCGGGTACACCTCACAATATCAATCGTAAGAGCACGGCAGATCAACTTGGTTTTGACTCGGTCAGTACCAACTGTCTAGATACCGTGAGTGACAGAGACTTTGCCATAGAGATCTTGTTTAATATCTCTATGGCGATGATGCATATCTCACGCCTGGCAGAAGAGATGATACTTTGGTCTTCCTATGAGTTTAAGTTCATTACGTTTAGTGATGCTTACTCGACAGGTTCCTCAATCATGCCACAGAAGAAAAATCCTGATGCAGCTGAGCTTCTTCGTGGAAAAAGTGGACGTGTATATGGGAACTTGATGAGCCTGTTGACAGTGATGAAAGGTCTTCCATTGGCATATAATAAAGACACTCAAGAAGACAAAGAGGGTGTTTTTGACAGTGTTCGAACGATTGAAATCTCGTTAAAGATACTAAAAGAGTCTCTGTTGACGTTGACGGTACATGAAGATAACATGGAAGCAGCCTGTAAGGTGGGACATCTGTCTGCAACGGATCTGGCAGACTACCTTGTCGAACATTGCAATATTCCTTTTAGAGAGGCACACTTTATTACGGGTAAGGCTGTAGCGAAGTCGGAAGAGTTGAATATCGATCTAAGTGATATCGCTTATGATGAACTAAAGGCAATAGATGACCGTATCAAAGAGAATGTAATGCCATATATGAGTGTCAAAAACTCGATGAATGCACGGACATCAGAGGGTGGTACATCGACTGTTCGTACCGTCGAACAATTAGCAAAATTTAATACATGGTTAGAGGAAAACAGATAATGAACGTAAAAATCACACATCAAGATGGAATGAAATTTGAAGCTAAAACGGCGAAGTCTTCTTTTGTAATCGACTGTCCTACGATCAGTCCTATAGAGTACTTTTTAGCAGGTATTATTTGTTGTACAGCAACAGATATAGTGATGGTGCCTAAAAAGCAGGACATAGAAGTAACGGATCTTGTCATTGACGGAGATGTTGTAAGAGCAGAAGAGATGCCTCAGAAATTCAACAGCCTGCACTTAGACTATAGTTTCAACTCACCAGCAGAAGATGAGTTGGCTGCACGCTGGGTAATGGCAAGTATTGAGACCTATTGTTCAACACTTAATACGATTCGTGGTGTGACAAAGATTACTTATTCTATCACACACAATGGTAAAAAGATCCGTGACAAAGCTGAGATCATCTCTGGTGAGACAACAACGGATTTTGGTGCGCTTGAGGGATGTTGCCCTTCATAATCGAGTCCATGGATCCGATAAGTTCCATAGAATATGGGACTTGTTGAGTTCGCTTAATTCCTTCTTTTTCTACCTACTGCTTAACTCTCAATTACAAAATTTGTCATATTTTTATTGTTGACCTCGAAGAGCGTCTATACTGTGTGTTATTCTTAAATGAAGGGATTGTATGACGTATGTCTTTTGTGCGATTTTCGTTGCGGGTGTTGTTGTCTTTGGACTTGAGATAGTGGGAGCCTTAAAAAAAAGAGAGTGGGGGGAGAACCCATGAAGTACTTCAACTCTCCCATATCCTCTTAGCCGGTGAATAAGGTATAAGAGGAGGTGCCAGAGCTTAAAGAAAGTCTTTAGGATCGGCGTCAGCGAAATGTCCCCAAGCAAGTTTTGCACCGCCAAGGACATGCCAGTGCAGGTGTTTTACCTCTTGCCCGCCATTGTGTCCGACATTGGTGATGACTCTGTAGCCTGACTCTTTGATACCAACAGTCTCAGCCACTTCTTGAATGAATGAAGTCATACCCGACATTGTATCCGGGGTGACTTCATTAAAGCTGTCGACGTGAAGTTTTGGGATCACTAGAATATGTGCAGGAGCTTTAGGGTTAAGATCGTGAAATGCCATAAAGTCATCATTTTCTTTTACAAGGTTTGCTGGAAGTTCGCCATTTACAATTTTACAAAATATACACATATTATTATCCTTTTTTATTGAAAAAATATTATAACCAAAAAATAAAAAAGATAAGAACAATTGTCGTTAAAGCCGATTGTAATGGATTTTT
>JBFEXN010000193.1:0-2970 GCA_041562655.1 Sulfurimonadaceae bacterium | reverse complement strand
GTTCACTGCAACTTACGGAGAGCCTGTTTAAAAGCGATGATATCAGCGTTGAGACACATCTGGACAGTACGGTAGAGATTGCAAGTTTTGAAAATGAGTTGATACAAGTGATGATCAATATCTTAAAAAATGCATATGATGCATTGGTTGATAATAAGGTCCAAATACCAAAGATCATCATCAACATGTCTGAGGATAGTAGCCAACGCGTTAAAATAACAATCGAGGATAATGGTGGCGGGATACCGGAGGTTTTGGGTAGCAAGGTCTTTGAGCCTTATTTCTCCACAAAGTCAAAAAATGGTACGGGTCTGGGGCTGTATATGTCAAAGTCTATTATTGAAGAACATTGTCACGGTAAACTCTCGTTTCACAACACAGATGTCGGTGCATGTTTTACAATAATACTTGATAAGAAGGCTGATTAGAGATAAAGGTATGGGTGGGAAGCGAGGCCTGGTCTTACGTGTGAACACTCATCGCCTCTAAGATGGATAGCCGGAGTGTCTCAGCCGGATATGCTGCTCTTTTGTGTCAGCGATAGTGTTTCTTGTGGGTGTACATGTTTATGTCGGCTTTTTCTATGAGCGTCTTTGCATCTGCACCGTCTTGCGGATATATACTGATACCGGCACTGGAACTTACATCTATCGTTTTTCCATCTATCATAGCCGGTGTACACAAATATTGCAGCGTCTTATCACATATCTCTTGGGCTCGTTCCATGTTGTCCAAAGACTCAAGAAGTATAATAAACTCATCTCCTCCCAGACGTACGACAGTGTCACTCTTTCTGATATGTCTGGTCAGCCTGCGTGCCACTATCTTGAGCAACTTGTCTCCGACTAAATGGCCATAGGTGTCATTGATAGGTTTGAATTTGTCCAGATCAAAGAAGAGCAGGGCAAAGTTTCCGTTTTCTTGTGAAGCTTTCTCTATGGCTATGTCGAGCTTTTTTTCTAAATGGGCTCGATTTGACAGTCCCGTGAGTATGTCATGGTGTGCGAGGTGCTCAAGATGCTCTTCACGTGCCTTACTCTCTGTGATATCAAAAAAGATAAAGACGTAGTGTGTGATCCTTCCCTGGCTGTTTTTTACACTGTTGATACTCACATGAACAGGCAGATTGAGATGGTCTTTTGTATGATCGATCATGTCTCCCTGCCAAAAACCGTTCTTATGCAGTTCATCATTGATAATATTTTGCATTTCAGGATTTGCCTGTAACACAGGAGGTATGTCTCCCAGCATCTCCTGTGTAGAATATCCCAATATCTCCGTAAGGGCTCGGTTGACAGATATGGTGTTGAAGGCATCATCTGTGATAATAATCCCGTCATGGCTGACATCAAAAACGGCAGCGGCAAGCTTCAACTGCTCTTCTTGCTGTTTTTTATCGGTCAGGTCGACAAAAAAAGCAATACCTCTATCTCTATGGTCGCCTACAAATGAAGCGCCGAGGTATACGGGCACATTACCCCCACTTGCGTTGTACAGTTCTTTCTCATAGGGCTCACATCTTCCCATATCCAGAAGCTGTTCTATGGCCAAAGCATCGATATCGTTCCATTGAGACGGTGTCATCTCCCGCCAGTTGACGCGACCGAGTTCAAGGTCTTTCTTAGTGTAACCGAGCATGTTTAAGAAGTAATCGTTAGCGTCTACGATCTCTCCTTCTAGCGTCCATGACATTATCCCTATTGTATTGGATTGGCTAAGACTTCTAAACCTTGATTCACTGATGCGTAGACTGGTTTCAGCTCTTGAGATACTCCCAATGATCTGTCTGCTCACCCATATAGAAACACTTGCAAAAAGGAAGAAAATGAGTAGGCTTGCTATCAAAACAGTCTCTTTGACCCATCTGGCACCTTCTCCGAGTACTTGTGAAAATCGATTTTCAAGGATCAAGAGCCTTGTATTGATGGTATGGAGTTTAGTACGTGTCTTATCCATATCTGTCATATCGTTGGATATGACTTTTTCATGGATCTCTGATGAGAGTTCTATTAATGAATCTATGTCTTTATCTGCTTTACGCCAGATATCGATCGCTTCTTTCAAATAGGAGATCTTTTGGAAGTTCCTATAAAACCAGATCATGGAGTCGATGTCTTCAGATGCATTTTGACCTGCAATAAAACCATCAATAGCGCCTTGTCTATCAAGTGGGATCTTGTCCATGGCATCACGCGCATCGCGATCACCCAAGTTGACTACTATCGCTTCACCAAAGGCTTTGTAGTCATCGAAATCGTGGGTAAAGGTGTAACGGTCTAGGTACAAAACAGCGTCTTTTTGAGCCTTAGCCCATAGTCCTTCTCCTCTAACATAGGATCGAACACCGTCAAAGACTCTGCCTTGAATATAGATCATTGTCATTAATATGATGGATATAAAGAAGAAAAGGAGAATAATATAAATAACTTTTGTCACGGTAGTGGGTTTTAAAAGTCTGCTGATAATAACGTCCATACACTGCCACCAATCTTTGTTTTATGTAGTTGTTGTCATAAGGCCGGTACTTGATTATAACAAAAAAATAGTGTGATTTATTTTTTATTATGTTTTTTAGATCAGAATAAATCATATCTTGGAATTGTCAACGTTGTGTCGTAAAGATTATCCTCTAAGTCACTAGATCATATGAAGCGGGGGAGTGTTTAACTTACAAGAATAGTTAACGCAGAAAATATAGCAACGTTTAACAAAAAAAGAACTAGTATAGAAGATCATGTCCGCAAAAAAGGTGAATCTATACCTGAAGGCAAGACAGGCTTCATTGGGTTTGCACGGCAAGAAGAGTAATTAAGACTTTTTAGGGAGGTCGATATGAACATCGGTGTACCAAAAGAGATAAAGACGCAGGAGTACAGGGTCTCACTCACTCCGGCAGGTGTAAAAGAGTTGGTAAAAGAGGGACACTCCGTCTATGTACAGATGGGTGCAGGTGAGGGCAGTGGCTTTAGT
>JBFEXN010000192.1:0-3006 GCA_041562655.1 Sulfurimonadaceae bacterium | reverse complement strand
CGATATCAAGTGTTGTCCATGCTGTGTTGTCTAAAATATTATAATACATGATCACATCGATCTGATCCAACGTCAGATCAGACTTTGTGTTTATCGCATATGGAGCACCCTTATAGGTAAATGTATCGGTTGACGTTCCTGAAAAATCAACGGCTGCGTACTCCAAACGAAGGTTTGGTAACACAGGGATCGGGTGCTTGATGTTTAACCACGCATAGCCTTTGCTCTCTTTGTCATATCCTAATATATCTGCCGTAATAGGGTCAGGCAAGGTCGTACTCGTCACTGTTCCACTAAACTCATTGTTCCACACACCTGCACCCATCTCAACACGTACAACGTCCGCCTGTGCACTAGCTCCTAATAATCCAGCTAAAAGCAGGCCTGATAAGATCTTACTCATATATTCTCCTTGATTTAATGGAAAATATCATATCACAATATAGTATACAAGAGGAAACAAAACGATAAGATTGAAAAAAGATTTAATATAAGTGTTTACAAAAGGGGAATAAAAGATGGGGCCGAAGCCCCGAAGAGTTGTGAGTCAGTCTAAGACTAGCTTACAGCTGCAAGAGCAGCATCGTAGTTAGGCTCTTCAGTGATCTCTGGAACGATTTCTTTATAAGTAACAACACCTTCTTCGTTTACTGCGAAGATTGCACGACATGTTACACCTGCAAGAACAGATCCACCAAGAAGTACACCATACGCGTTAGCGAAGTCTTTGTTACGGAAGTCAGAAGTAACAGTTAGTTTGTCAATTCCTTCAGCTGAACAAAAACGACCAGCAGCAAATGGAAGGTCAAGAGAAACGATAGTAACGTCTACACCATCAAGACCAGCAGCTTTCGCATTGAAGTTACGAGTTTCAGTAGCACATACACCTGTGTCTAGTGAAGGGACAACAATAATAAGTTGTTTCTTACCAGTAGCACCACCAACAGTTACGTCACCAAGACCATCTGAGTTTACAACAGTGATCGCTGGAGCTTTATCACCTACGTTGATTTCTGTACCGATAAGTTCTACGTCAGTACCTTTGAATTTAGTTGTTGCCATAATTGACTCCTAATTTAAAAAATTTTATGTTGGAAGTTTACTTAAATCGGATAACGTCACTCTTAATTATCTTACAGCGCTTTTTGCTTAAGTTAATTTTAATAATGGTATTTCCCTAGAGGGAAGTCCTAGGCTCAGTCTTTACATCCTCTAATGCCGTAAACAGTTCTTTTTTATACATTTCAACCGCTACACGGCCTATCATCGCTGCATTATCCGAACAATATTGCAAATCTGCCAGGGTAAGTGTCGAAGCAAAAGGTTTTAAAAGAGCCTCAATCTTTTCACGTAAATATAGATTGGCACTCGCCCCGCCGACGATGGCAAAATGTTCGGGAGGATTGTCTTTGAAATATTTTTTGAGTTTTTGTATCAGATGCCCCACTGCAGCTTTTTGAAAAGAAGCGGCTATATCAGGATAGTCTTTTTCCTCTGCCTCCAGTGTCACAAGACGAACGGCGTTTTTCAAGCCTGAATATGAAAAAGCGATCAACGGTGACTGGGATAGTGGAAGCGGCATCGGATACCTGTTCTCATCTCCTTCTCGTGCCAGTCTTTCGATCACAGGACCACCGGGATAACCGAGGTCCATCATCTTCGAGACCTTGTCAAAACTCTCTCCAAAACTGTCATCCATGGTCGTTGCGACCATCTGCATATCCTCGAGGCTTTTGACCTGAATGACTTGGGTATGTCCTCCCGAGACTAACAGCACTGTCAAAGGAAAGGAGGTCTCCTTCTCGATAAATAGCGAATAGATGTGTCCTTTAAGATGGTTCACTGCTATCAGAGGGAGTTTCAATGCAAGGCAGAGTGCCTTTGCCATCGTCACACCCTCTACCAAGGTGACATTCAAACCCGGTGCTGTCGTGACGGCGATTGCTTTTAATTTTGAAAAATAGGGCTGACACTCTTCAAGTATCTTTGGAAGCGCTTCGGCATGAAGACGTGAAGCCAACTCCGGAACGACACCTCCGTAGACGGAGTGTTCAAGCTCCTGAGAGATCTTTTTATGATAGACCAGTCTCTTTGTCTCAATCTCTGTGATTGCAATAGAGCTGTCATCACATGAGCTTTCGATAGCAAGTATCATAGACGCATTCCTTTTTTGATCCATTCAAGCACCCAGGGCCATTCACCGTAATCGCTCTCGGCATTCAGATGTCCTCCATTCTCTATGACTTTCATCGGGACACTGAGTGCGATCTGCATCTGCTTAGCCTCTTCCTCGGTTAGATATGGGTCATTTGTCGACGTGACAAGCATGACCTCTTTCGCGAAAAGTTTCTTAGGCACAGGAGCAGGAAAGAAGCTCTTGATCGTATTCAGATCCAGGTCATTTCGAGGGGGTGCGACCATAAGGAGTCTTTGTATCGGTTCGATTGCGCCTTCTTCACATAAATGAAACCACAAGCTGTTCGCCATAGAGTGACAGACCACTACATCGGGCTTGAATTCGGTAAGAATCTCTTTGACTTGTTGCATCCACTTGTTCTTCGTAGGAAAATGAGGATTATCCAGAAGGGGGAAGTAGACCCTTCCATAATCTTTCGCGATCTCCCCCGCCAACCAGGATTGCCAGTGAGGAAAGTCACTCCCTCCCCACCCGTGCAAGATAAGTACTTTATCCCTTGACATACGCTCTTACCTCTTTATCCAAGGCAAACACCTCATCTATACTGTGGACCTCTTGATCAAA
Organism: Sulfurimonadaceae bacterium; assembly: GCA_041562655.1. Classification (GTDB taxonomy): domain Bacteria; phylum Campylobacterota; class Campylobacteria; order Campylobacterales; family Sulfurimonadaceae. The sequence continues at coordinate 245 of JBFEXN010000192.1, read as the reverse complement.
GTGGCTGTAGGCTTTGATGATATTTTTGGATATGTCCAAAAAGCTGATCTTCTCTTCAACAAAAAGCTCTATGGCTGCTTCATTTGCCGCATTGACGACGACACCGCGCTTAGGGTTTTTCAACAGATCGTCTTTTATCTCCCATACAGGGTAACGCTCCGTCGTGATCTCTTGAAACTCCAAAGAGCCTACTTCCAGAAGGTTCACAGGTCTAAGTACCTGCTTTTGCACTGTCTCCATCAAGG
>JBFEXN010000191.1:0-3015 GCA_041562655.1 Sulfurimonadaceae bacterium | reverse complement strand
TACTGTTTGTAACACTCCACGCGACAAAAGTCGCAGAGATTACAAAAGTCGTTGGTGTTCGTGAAAATCAACTTATCGGTTACTCTTTGGTTGTTGGACTTAACAAAACGGGTGACGGTACAACCTCTGTCTTTACACTTCAATCTATTGCAAATATGTTAAAAGCCATGAACATTGACATGAATCCTAGTGATATCAAGTCAAAGAATGTCGCTGCAGTCGTCGTTACGGCCAAGCTGTCTTCATTTTCTAAGCAGGGTGACACTATGGATGTGACTGTATCGGCTATTGGTGACGCGAAGTCCATCGAAGGCGGTACACTTCTGATGACGCCTCTTAAGGGTGTGGATGGAAAGATATATGCCTTGGCACAAGGCTCACTGAGTATCGGCGGAAAAAATGAAAGAGGCGGCGGATCACTGAACCATGCAACGGCAGGTATTGTCTATGGCGGAGCGATCGTTGAGCGAGAAGTTCCCTTAGATCTGTATCATCAAGATTATGTGACATTAAGTCTCAAGAACAGCAGTTTTACGAATGCTGTCAACCTCAAAATGCGATCAATGGTATCTACCACATGCAAGTAGCCGTAGCATTGGATCCTAAGTCATTAAAACTCAAACGTCCTGAGAACAGAAGCATGGTGGAATTCTTGGCTGAAGTGCAAGAACTTGATATTAGTTACACACCCCTTCAACGTATCGTAATCAATGAAAGAACGGGAACAATTGTTGCTGGTGTTGATATAGCTGTCTCACCTATTGTCATCACGCATGGCGAGATAACAATCAAGATAGAAGAAGATGCGATACCTGGCCCTGGAGACAATCTGGATTTGGATGAGAATATCGTTTTGGGTCTAGAAGACAACCGTCTTTTGGCAAAAAAAGGAAGTTCAACAGTGGCTAATATTGCACGCTCTTTACAAAAACTTGGGGCAACACCAAAAGATATCATCTCAATCCTTGAGACAATGAAAAAAGCTGGAGCGATCCAAGCTGAACTGGAGATCATCTAATGAATATTGATAATTCGGCAGCCTTGCTTCAAAGTCAGCAGCCTGTTCCGAAGATAGAGAACGGACTTGACAAAGTGGCATTAAAAAAACAAACAGATCAGTTTGAGGCTATTATCTTAAAACAGTTGTTGGATACTTCGATGAAGGATGAAAACACTCTTTTTGGCAAAGACCCGGGAGATAAGATATACAACTCTATGTATAGAGATGAGATATCAAAGGTGGGAGCCGGAAACATGGGTATTTCACAGATGTTGTTCGATTATCTGGCAGAGGGGAGATAGGTTTTCTTTTTAATTAAAGTTTTATTCTAATCTGTCGATAATACAGCTATATACTAATATAGGAAGACAAGGATTAGAAATGATTTCCAAGTTAGGCTCACCAGCCATTAGGAACACACAGCAAGAAAGTGAAGTAAAAGAGGCTTCAAAACGTCCTTCCACTCTTGACAAACAGGGGGACACGAGCAAGATTGAACAATTGAAGAGTTCAATCGAAAACGGAGAGTATCAACTTGATATCAAGGCTTTGGCTAAAAAGATAGCGGAAGAGATACTCTAGAATCTAAGATAGAGGAAGAATCATGTTGTCATATTATCTTACGGGTGCGGTCAACGATCTAAAACAGTTGGTCAAAATGAGTTAACAAGATATCGAAGATATCAAGTTGGCGCGTAACGAACCTCAATTTGAGAGACGAAAGATGAAAGAAGACACGTTGACAAGCTTTGAAAATAAAAAGGCGATGATCGACCATGAGATCTCCAAGTTAATGACACAGAATCCTGATACATCTCTGGATAAACTTTTAAATGAAGATGAGAACGCATCCCTGTCAAACCTAAAGTCAGCCCTATCGACGCTTCGCGATGTCAACAAGAAGTATGCGAAGATGGTGCTGTCTGTCTCTTCTTTTTATAATACTTTATTGGAACGTATCATTCCAACTGAGATGAATGGGTATACAAAGCAAACCTCTAAGGATGCATCTTTCTTGGAGATAAGAGCGTAGTATGGCATCAATTTTTAACGGGCTTCATATCGGATATAGTGGGCTTAGCGCGTCCCAGCTTGGTATCAACACAACAGGTCATAACATCTCCAATGCTGAGACAGAGGGATATACTCGTCAACGTGTCGTCCAGCAGAGTACGGTGCCACTTGGAAATATTATCCCCGGTGCACAAGGGAATGGAACACAAGTGGCTGAGATCACTCGTATTCATGACGAGTTCGTATTCGGCCGTTTCATCAATGAAAGTGAGACTAAAGAGTTCAGTGATTTTACACGTCAGACTTTTGAAGAACTGTCTACCTACTTTCCTGAGATCGAGAATGTGGGTATCAAGTATGATATGCAAGAGTACTTCAATCTTTGGGGAGACCTCTCAAGTAATCCTGATAATCAAGCTGTTAAAGTAGCCCTGGCTCAGCAGACACAGGTCCTAAGCACAGATATTCAACAAACACGCGCACAGATATCGAATCTACAGATGACTCTAAATGACCAGGTAAAGGTAGCTGTTGATGATATCAATAGAATAGCGGAACAAATAACTAAGTTAAATGCATCTATTGCCGAAACGGAAGCAGTTGATGGTCAGCATGCAAATGATCTTCGTGATCAACGAGGCGTCTTGGAAATTTCACTGTCTAAGCTTGTAGATGCGACAATATTTGAAGGAAACTTGACATCTAATATGGCAATGAGCAGAGAAATTGTTGAAAAGGGTGGCGATTACACAATCAATGTTGCCGGCTTCAATCTTGTCGATGGTAAAAGCTTTCACCCTATACATGTAGAGAACAAAGAAAACCCACAGGGTTTTTATAGCCTTTCATACGAACGGCAAGATGGCGTACTTCTCCCTATGAATGATCTTATAAAAGGCGGAAGGGTCGGTGCGATTTTAGATCTTCGTGGAAGCCAGTTTGATGCTGATGGGAACCTTACAAATGGTCAGCTACAAGAGATTATCAATCAAATGGATGGT
>JBFEXN010000190.1:0-3054 GCA_041562655.1 Sulfurimonadaceae bacterium | reverse complement strand
ATGGTGTCGAGCGCTGTTCATCTTCTGTTGTAATCGTCGTTGCCAAGACCTCAACATCAATAAAACCTGCTCTTCCGCACCAGTTTTTAAGCGCCTTTACTGTTGGCACAAAATAGATATTGGGGATCTTTGAATATGTTGTCTCAGGACTCAGGCATATATCGGCATCTCCGTCAATCATAAAAGTGTCCAGAAAAAGTTCACCCCCTTTTTCCATACCTTTGGCAAGTGCCTTTAGTGTGCCAACCGGATCCGGGCGATGATAAAGGACCCCCAGACAAAAGACGGTATCAAACTTGTGTTCATAAAACGGAAGATGCTCGACACCTAAGAGTTCAAACTCTATATCACTACGAACGTAGTGGTTGATAAAGTCGAATTGAGTCTTGTAGAGTGCTGAAGGATCAAAACCGACGATCTTTGACGGTTTTTGCTCAAGCATTCGAAACATATAATAACCGTTGTTACAGCCCACATCTGCGACGCGTTTTCCCTTGAGGTCAAAATGTGGTTCTAAAAGATTATATTTTAGATAACTCTGCCATTCCGTATCAATAAAGAGCCCAAAAAGATCAAAGGGTCCTTTGCGCCAAGGCATCATCATCTTTGCCGTCGTCTCAATCTGCTCTTTTTGTGCTTCGATTAAGGGTGTTTTACTTACTACTTTAATTGTATCGGAGAGGTCACACTCCGTCTCAAAAGATTCAAGTCCTTCAAGCGCCTGGCGCAGCGGTAAAATATTTTTCCAGGTCATCCATTTGAGTCTTTCTTGACGAATTTCTTCCAGATTCACAAACATTCCTTAAATTTAATCTCTAATATTACCTTTTCTTTGCTAAAATAATTCAAAATCAAGCCTAAGTGAAGATATGCGTTTAGAAAAAAAAGCCACCATTGTCTCAAGTACGACTGCCACGATTCTTGTCATCATCAAGCTTTTCATAGGGATAATAAGTGGTTCTGTCGCTGTTCTTGCCTCTGCTATTGATTCCTTATTAGACCTTGCAGTCTCTGTCTTCAACTATTTTGCTCTGCATAACTCGGAGAAAGCCCCTGATGAGATGTTCAATTACGGCCGGGGAAAAATCGAAGCTTTGGCGGCTGTCATCGAAGGGCTTGTCGTCACTCTTTCGGGTCTGTATATCTTATACTCTGCCATTGAGAAACTTTTACATAAACATGAGACCATATACCTTCAAGAGTCTATTATCGTGATGCTTATCTCTTTGCTCCTTACTTGGGCGCTTGTCATGTTCTTAAATCATGTCGCAAAGAAGACCAATTCCCTTGTAATCCGTTCAGACGCTTTACATTATAAGACTGACCTCTATTCCAATGCCGCCATTCTTGTCTCATTAGTGGTCATCCATTTTACACAGATGCATGTGATCGACTCTATCTTGGGGATACTCATCGCTGTTTACATTATCTATTCAGCCTATTCCCTCATCAAAGATGGGATTTTAATACTTATGGATATTTCCCTTCCTGATGAGATCGTAAACGATATTAAGACGATCATCGATAGACATCCCGATATCCAGGGCCATCACCTCTTACAGACACGAGGTTCCGGAAAGGATGCCTTTGTCAGCGTGCATATCGTTTTCGATATGATGACCTCTTTGTATGACGCACATAAGGTTTGTGATAGAATCGAGAATGAGATAATGCGACTGGATGAGAATCTACAGTGGAGCATTGTCATCCATCCGGATCCCTATGATGATTCTGTAGAATAAAAAGGAAAAACATGATAAAACAAGCACTCTTAATCTCTTTATTACTTAGCTCTCTTCTTTTCTCAAAGGAGATAGACCAAGATATCGTCAAGACGGGAGAGAAACTTTCCAAAGAGCTCTTAACACAGCTCGGCTCAAAACTTTCTCATGAGATCAAGACAAATGGTCTTATGAAAGCAGCCGAGTTTTGTAACAGTAACGCCCTAACACTGACAGAGGAAGTCAATCTTCGTCAAGTACAAGGTGTCAGTGTCAAACGTATCTCGCTGAAAGAGCGTAATGCTGCGAATGCCCCGACACCTGATGAAGCAGCTGTTTTGGAATCAATGCAAAAGATGCTTGAGGACAAATCCTTACCCGCATATATAGTAGAAGAGAAGAACAAGATCTACAAGTACTACAAACCTTTACTCATCACCAAGGAAGTCTGTCTTAAATGTCATGGGGATATCCGTAAGAACACACAACTTAATGAGTTTATCAAAGAGTATTACCCTCAGGATAAAGCAACCGGATATAAGATGGGTGACCTACGCGGCGCTGTTCTTGTAGAGATCAGACCATAAGTTGAAATAGTTTATATCCCGAAAAACTCCCGTAAGACATGAGCAGCAAGAAAAGCAAGGGCCGCTGCTGTGCCGCCAGTCAATACGGTGCGCAGACCTGAGACAATAAGGGGTTTCTTTAAGAAGAGACTTTTTAAAGAACCGATCAAAAAGAACATCACACCTGCAAGAAAAGTACTTAATGCGAACTGTTCGGACATCTCCAATATAGGGAAAAGAAAAGGAAGAAGAGGCACCGCTCCGACGCCGACAAAGGCCATGAAAGTGACAGTAGCCGACTTATACGGATTCAGTAGGCTTTTTTGTATTCCATGCTCTTCTGTAAGCATTGTCTCTACCCACAGATTTCGATCCTTACTTATCGTTTCGATAATCTTTTCAAGTGTCTCCCCCTCGAATCCCTTCTGTTGAAATATTTGGCGGATCTCTTCATATTCTCCCTCAGGTACTCTATCGATATGCTCTTCTTCACTGCGTCGAATACCCTCAATGAACTCCTGATCCGTTTTAATTGACTCATAATTGCTTACGGCCATACTAAAACCATCCGCCAGCAAGTTTGCAGATCCCAACACCAACGCGACAAAAGGTGAAAAACCGGCACCGTAAGCGCCTGAGACCACAGCAAATGTGGTGATACATCCATCTATGCCGCCAAGGACGGCATCAGAGATATTGTGAGATCTGTAGTTGTGATTGAGACGTTTTCTTATCTGCTCTGGACGATGTTGCAAAAGTAACTCTGT
>JBFEXN010000189.1:0-3060 GCA_041562655.1 Sulfurimonadaceae bacterium | reverse complement strand
TTTAAGTATGGAAAAGCAAAAATCAGAAATACCCGTGTTTTTAGGACTAATACTCTTAGCATTCATCGGTAGACTTATATTAGCACCTTAATTGTTTTGACTCTGTTGCAACGACAGACACGGTGGCGCCGCCTGATCACTGTGTCTTGGTTCGGATAAAGGCCTTTCAGTCTCTTCGCCAGCGGAACGGAAATCTAGACTATTTTGATGACAGGCTTTTGTAAGAGAAGATTATTTGGGTACATGACGGTGTTACCCTCATCATCTTTCAGTTCGACTTGAAAGAGCGCGATCTCTTTGATCACCCCTTCGATGCTGTTGTCTCCATCTACGACTTTTATTTTATCCCCGACTCTCGCCGGAAAGGTGAAAAATATGATGATGCTTGCCGTGATATTACTCAGTATCGACCATTGTGCAAACATCGCCACACCGATAATAGCAAAAAGGGATGAAGCAAAGACAGAGACGCCTTTAACGTCAACACTCCATATAAATGCCAGGCTGATCAATGCGATCAATATAAAGAGTATCTCAAAGATCTTTTCAATATAAAACAGTCTTTTCTCAGCCACCTGTTTACGTTTGGCGATCCTTTGAAGGATACGTTTGAAGACCCTGGCACTGATATAGACAAGGACGACGCTTATCAGACTCAAGAAAATGTTATACCCCATCTGATATCTCCTTTATAAAAAGCATTTATGCGTTGTGCGAGGGCTTTATGTCAAGGCTCCTCTTTTTTAGGATTATACTCTTTTTCGCTACAATAAGATAGAAATGAAAGAGGGAAAAATGAAGAAGATAGAAGAAGTTGTTGACGCCCTGCACATCGAAGATCTACGTAATGAGATACATCCTTCGTTCTTTGATGAGAATGACGAGTATGATATGCTGATCATCAGACTGCCCGTTGTGGGGAAAACGCTTAGTGTAGAATCTATGGGCTTTGTATATACCGCGGATAACAGTTACCTCTATAATAAAGCGGAGCAGAAGTTTGAGGCTTATAACAATCGTTTTGAAGGGCCTTACAAACTCATTGACGGTGTACTGAACAGGCTTTTGAAAGCATTCGTAAACTACCAGGATACGGTTGCCGGTATGGGGGAACTTTTATATGCGAAGAACATGACAGGCGATTTTATGACGAACTGGCTAAAGCTCAAACATGATATCTCGCGTATCGAGCATATTCTGCTGCGAACATCTTCTACTATGGATGAGTTTATCAACTATTACGAAGATATGGAAGGGTTTCCTATGAACAATTATATCGACCTGCATGAGCATATGGAAAGGACGATGCGCTCAGCCAGCCTGCAACTTTCCAAACTGGATGATCTTTATAGCTTTTATACCGTGCGCACGAATGAGAAGATGAATAAAATGATATATATCCTTACTATCATCTCAGCCATCTTTCTTCCGCTAAACCTTCTTGTCGGCTTCTTTGGTATGAATACAAGTGGATTACCGTTTACGACAGGATCAGACGGCAGTTTGAATGCAGTCGTCCTTATGAGTTTATTATTTGTTCTCACCTCAGTCGTCTTGCTGCTGTGGAACAAAAAAATAGAATAGTATATCGCCGAGGTCTAATGTAGAAGAAAGCGCAGGACAGCGAGTCTGCACGGCGTTCTACGCACCGATTTTATCCTTAGGCTTATGCCTGCGTTTAGTGACGCCATCATCAGGTGTTACGTTTTTCGCGATATAATCCATGATCTTTCCGGCGATGTCCAGTTCCGTCGCCTTTTCAATACCTTCAAGTCCGGGCGATGAGTTCACTTCCATAACAAGGGGGCCTCGCTTGGATTCGATCATGTCAACACCGCAAACTCCAAGTCCCATCGCCTTGGCTGCTGCAATGGCTGTGGATTTCTCTTTTCGTGTCAACTTGTGAAGAGTAGCACTCCCGCCCTGGTGCAGGTTGGAGCGAAAATCTCCTTCCGCCCCCTGACGTTTCATAGCGCCGACTACTTCTCCGCCAACGACAATAGCACGTATGTCGGCACCACCCGCTTCTTCGATAAACTCTTGGACCAGGAGGTTGACGTCCATTCCGTAAAAAGCATCCAAAACTGACTTGGCAGCTTTTTGTGTCTCAACAAGGACTACTCCTACGCCCTGAGTCCCTTCAAGGATCTTTAGTACCAGCGGTGTCCCACCACTGAGTTTGATGACATCTTTTGCATCGGATTTGTTAGAAGCAAAAACGGTTTTTGGCATATCCACGCCATATTTTGAGAGTATCTGAAGCGAACGTAATTTGTCGCGTGAACGAGAGATCGCCAAAGACCCGGCCGTACTGAAGGCACCCATCACTTCAAGATGACGGACCATCGCTGTACCGTAAAAGGTACGACTCGCACCGATACGCGGGATGATGGCATCTGGAACGGGAAGGGCTTCTCCATTATAATGGATCTTTAGCTCACCCTTCATGATCTCGACACTAAACTTTAGATAATCAAGAACACGGACATCCCAGGCTCTTTCCTTGGCTGCTTCGACAAGCCTTTTGGTGGAGTACAAAGAAGCATTTCTTGATAAAATATAAACTCTCATTGCGTTAAACCTTTTCATCTTCTATATGTTGGTATTGAAGAGAGACATCTACGATAAAACGTCCTTGCAGAAACTTTCTTCCGATTAGCATTGGGTATTTCATATCCTTGCGATCCGTCAACGATAACTCTGCTTCATATTGCCTGCCAGAGAGTTCTATGATCGTCTTGATAAAGATACGCTCTTGTATCTTGCCGTTGGAGCTTCTGACGTTCTTGATCTTGTACACAGGCATCTTTATGTGTTGTTTGCAGTAGTCAGGATGTAGTTCGTCAAGCAATTTAAAACGAACGGTATTATCATCATCCAGATGTATGTCCTCACAATGAATCGAACTATTATACGCTCCCGTGTCTATCTTGGCATCGATATTAAAAAAATTTAGTTCAGGCAGAGAGACATACTCTGTTCTACCGATGATCAACTTTTCTATACACCATCCTTTTAATCGTACATATGCTAATATTATACAACATTAAAAGTATTTAT
>JBFEXN010000188.1:0-3061 GCA_041562655.1 Sulfurimonadaceae bacterium | reverse complement strand
CCCAAGTTCTTACTGCTGGATGAGCCGTTTGCGGGTGTCGATCCCATTGCTGTCATGGATATTCAAAGCATTATCAACCAATTGACGGACATTGGTATCGGTGTCTTGATAACAGACCATAATGTACGCGAAACACTTGCGGTATGTGACAGAGCTTACGTCATCAAAGCGGGTGAACTGTTGGCTTCAGGCAGCTCAGATGAGATCTCTAAAAATGAAGATGTCCGACGTCATTATCTAGGTGAGAGCTTTAAGTTCTGATCGAGTGAAACGATAGAGATAAGATGCAGGAGAAAAAGATGGATTTTTTGATACCTTACCGCTTCTTCTGCCTGGACAATAAGTCCTCATCATCGATGGGAGACTTATGGCATTAAGAACCTCCCAGAGTGTCGAATCAAAAAACAAACTCTCCTCTACGCTGCGCAACTGGCTGCCTATCCTACACTCGGGACTTGGTGACTTGGAAGAAGCGATGGCTCCTTTCGTCGAAGGAAACCCCCTGATCGAAGTCAAATCAGGATATGAAGAGAACTTTGAAAAAAGGATTCCGAAAAAGGTCTTGTACGGACAGGGCGTAAAAAACTCTCAAACCGAGCAGATAGAAGCTCTGACCATCGCACACAAGTCGATCTATGAGGTCCTGGATGAGCAGATAGACTCTTCTCTTTTTCCAACACCCATTTCGCAGAAGATAGCTTATTCCATCATAGAGAACCTTGATGAAGACGGGTTCTTTGAGGGGGATATACCTGTCTTAAGTCAAAAGCTTGGCGTAAGTGAAGAGGAGTATGAAAAAGTACGCAAACGCTTCTCCTATCTTGATCCGATCGGTATCGGTGCACTGAACGTCAAAGAGTGTTTCTTGTTCCAGCTTGATGATGCGACCATCTCGGATGAGAACTATGCTTTGGCATTAAAGATCATTGACAATCTTGAAGAGATACACTCATATGCTCAAGAGGATGGGTTTGAAGAGACTTTAAAAGTGATACAAAGTTTTCGAAATCCGCCTGCAATAGAGTACTTTGAGGACTCTAACGAGATCATATGTGATTTGATGATCTATTTCAATGAAGACGGTGGAATCGAAGTCAAGATAAATGATGCCTATTATCCGGCGATAACGATCGATACAGAGTATGGTGTCGAACACGAATACGTATCGGCAAAGATCAAAGAAGCCAAAAGCCTCGTTGATGCTCTAGACATGCGGCGTGCGACCTTATATAAAGTCGGCCTGATGATCGTTGAGTACCAATATGAGTTCTTTACCGGCGGTTCGATCAAGCCTTTGACGCTTAAGACACTCGCAGATGAGTTTGGGCATAATCCTTCGACGATATCACGTGCGATTGCTAACAAATATATAGCCTGTGAACGCGGTGTCTTTGCTATGAAAGAGTTCTTTACGACAGCCATTGACGAAGATGTCTCTAATGCGGCGATCAAGGAGTATCTGAATGAACTCGTCAAAGGTGAACCTCAAGGCAAACCGCTTTCAGATATGAAACTGCTTGAACTTATACAAGACAGGTTCAAAGTGAAGATGGTCCGCCGTACCATTGCAAAGTACAGAAAACAGCTCAACATCGCCGGCTCGAGTGAGCGTAAGAAACTTTATATACTGGGTGTTTGTTGAGACTCTCTAAAAAGGACGAGGTCTTAAAACAGCGACTTGAAGAAGAAGTCTCTCTTCGAAATGTCGCTGAGGAAGTCTCGCTTGAAAAACCAGATCCCATCCTCATCGCAAAAGTCTTTAACGAGGAGTATGCGGCCTTGGTCTGTGCACTCTTTGCCTACGGCAAGGTCGACCATATCATCAAGTTCCTCGGCTCATTGGATATGGGTTTGCTCGAAGAAGAGGAAAGTGTCATCAGAAAAAGCCTCCAGCGGCATTATTATCGTTTTCAAAACGCCGAGGATATCATCCAGTTCTTCATCACACTTTCAAGGCTTAGGAGAGAGGTCTCGCTCAACACACTTTTTTTGCAAGGGTATCTGCCCAACGAAGACGTAATTGAAGGTATCAACTGTATCTTAGAAAAGATGTATTCGTTAAATGCGTATAAGAGTCGGGGATACACTTTTCTTCTTGGCAAGATCACCCATAAACGCAAGGGTTCCGGTGCACTAAAACGCTGGAATATGTATTTGCGTTGGATGGTTCGGCACGACGAGATAGACATGGGCCTTTGGTCGGGGGTGAGTACCAAGGACCTGATATTGCCGTTAGATACGCATACTTTCAGTATGGGGCAGAGATTGGGATTGTTAAAGCGCAAGAGTTATGATCTTCAAGCAGCGTGGGAGATGACACAAAAATTGAAGTCTTTTGATGCAACGGACCCCGTCAAATATGATTTTGCCTTATATCGTCTGGGACAAGAGTTTGAGTAAAGAGCTATCTTGGATATTTTAAGTTTTCCAAGATAGCCAAGTGTGAAGTACTTGTAGCGATCAAGGTGTTGTCACAATAAAGGTCGACACGGATAAAAGCGTTCCTCTTGCCCAGCTTTACAAGTTTACCCTCAGACCTTAGGTCCTTTCCTTTACCGGGATATAGATAGTTGACGGTCAGTTCCTGTGTCACCGCTGTCTGGCCCTCTTGCAGGTGAGGTTTTACAACAAACCAACCGGTATTGTCTGCCAGAGTTGAGATGACACCACCATGGATGTAGCCCATATGTTGAAGGTGTCGCTCTTCTACCTCCAGACTCAAGATAGCACCTTTTAAATCACTCTGTTCAACATGGCAACCGATATATTCTAAAAAGTTAAAACACTCTTTTTGCTTAGACATAATATGATTATAACGTAAAGACAAACGGATATGGTGGGCATGTTTAAAGGTGATTTTGACGATTTTTGATGAAAATTATAAAATTTATATTTCTTTTAGGGCACTTTAATGCAAAACCTTCTATAATCGCGTCAATAATTTCTAGACAAGGGACCTTCGAATGGATGACCGTTTATTTACCTTCTTTGGTATGATCAGCCACGATCACAGTTTTATTTTTCTTACACACATGTTCTTGAGTGCGATAATCGTACTTAT
>JBFEXN010000187.1:0-3110 GCA_041562655.1 Sulfurimonadaceae bacterium | reverse complement strand
TTCGAACTCGCGACCCCAACCTTGGCAAGGTTGTGCTCTACCACTGAGCTATTCCCGCATATTTTGTTTGTGGACGGGAATTCTATCAAAACATATCTTAAATGTAAAGTAGTTTTTGCAATTTTTGAGTATTTTTATCAAATTTTTTCATATTTATTATAACTACTTACCCATTTCACCCTGTCAAACCCTAAAAATTCGATATAATCACATTAATTATACCCATGACAAAAAGGATTTGTATGCGTAGTGATATCATCAAACGCGGATTTGACAAAACCCCTCACCGTTCACTTCTACGTGCGACGGGACTAAAAGATGAAGACTTTGATAAACCATTTATCGGTGTAGCCAACAGCCATATCGATATTATTCCAGGACACTTTTTCCTTCAAGAATACGGCCGTATTGTAAAAGAAGCCATTCGTGAAGCCGGTGGTGTTCCTTTCGAGTTCAATACTATCGGTGTTGATGATGGTATTGCCATGGGGCATGACGGTATGCTTTTTTCACTTCCTTCACGAGAACTGATCGCTGATTCGATTGAGACGGTGATGCAAGCACACAAACTTGACGCGCTTATCTGTATCCCCAACTGTGACAAGATCGTCCCAGGTATGCTGATGGGATCTCTGCGTGTTAACGTACCGACTATCTTTGTCTCGGGTGGACCGATGCCGGCCGGACACAAAGCGGATGGTACACCTATCGACCTAGCGACTGCGTTTGAAGCGGTTGGAAAACACTCTGAAGGCAAAATGACAGATGAAGAGCTTTACGAGATAGAATGTGAAGCCTGTCCGAGCGGTGGTTCATGTTCGGGCATGTTCACCGCCAACTCTATGAACACACTGTGTGAAGCAATGGGTGTTGCCCTCCCGGGTAACGGAACAGTCCTTGCGATGACGCCAGAGCGTATTGAGATGGTCAAAGTCGCCGCTAAACGTATTGTCGAGATGGCTAAAAGCGAAGACCCTAAATGGAAGATGCGCAATATACTAAATGAAGATGCTATTCATAATGCTTTTGTCATCGATATGGCGATGGGTGGTTCATCCAACACAGTGCTTCACCTGCTTTCTATCGCAAAAGAAGCTCAAGTTGAGTTTGACATCACTAATATCAATGAGATCGGCAAGCAAGTTGCACATATTGCTAAGATATCTCCATCACTCAGCACGGTACATATGGATGACATCAACCGTGCAGGCGGTGTAAATGCCGTTATGAAAGAAGTAAGTAAACGTGGAGATGTCTTCCGTGCTAACGCGATGACAGTTACCGGTGAGACTCTGGCTGAACGTATCAAAGATGCTGACATCAAAGACACCGATATCATTCATACCAATGAAAATGCCTATTCTCCTGTCGGTGGACTTTCTATTCTTTTTGGAAATCTTGCTGAAGAAGGTGCCGTTGTAAAGACAGCAGGTATTACACCTAATATGCGAAAGTTCACAGGTACGGCTATCTGTTTCAACTCCCAGCAAGAAGCTATTGCAGGGATTGTCGGGCACAAGGTAAAAGCAGGGAATGTTGTCGTCATCCGTTATGAAGGGCCGAAAGGTGGTCCGGGTATGCAGGAGATGCTTGCTCCAACCTCATTGATCATGGGAATGGGACTTGGCGAGAGTGTCGCACTGATCACGGATGGCCGTTTTTCTGGAGCAACACGTGGTGCTTCTATCGGTCACGTAAGTCCTGAGGCCGCTGAAGGTGGGCTTATCGCTCTTATTGAAGACGGGGATGAGATCGAACTCGATGTTGATACACACCTGCTTCAACTCAATGTGGATCCGGAGATTATCGAACGTCGCCGCATTCATTTCACACCTGTGAAAAAAGAGATAAGCTCCAAATGGTTAAAACGCTACAGCCTTCTTGTTAGCAATGCTTCAAACGGGGCAGCACTTAAAACAGAACTTTAAGCAGTCATCTGCTTAGAGCATCTCCAACTCTATCTCACATTGCAACTCAGGATACCGTTGTTCCAGTCGATTTTGTATCGTTTGCAAGATCTGCTGACACAGCTTTTCATCAGCCGCAGCGTATACGACCGCCAATTCCGCTTCTTTTGCATACTCAGAGCTTATATCAAGCACGGACACATTTAGTTTTTTTAGAATATCTTTTATTCCGTTAAGAACGGATCGTCTACCCTTTAATGACTCGACATAGGGAAGCTCTATTCGTATAAAGACATTTCCAATGATCATGACTGGCCTTTTTTAACCTAGTTATGTCTCTCTTTGAAACTCAGGGACTATCTTTTGCAAAGCAGATATCTTGTCTTTGGCGGCAAACAGCTCATCGATATCTTGTTTCAATTGTTCGATTTTATACTTTGTCGGATGTGCGATAAAGATTGACTCATACTTGGTCTTCTTCTCACTCTCATCCAGCATCAGCTCTTCATAAAGTTTTTCGCCTGGGCGTAACCCGGAGAACGCTATCTCAACTTCGCCCTCTTTGCCATATAATTGGATCATCTTCTTCGCCAGGTCTACAATCTTTACCGGTTCACCCATATCAAGAATAAAGAGTTCATTTCCCTTCGCAATAGAAGCGGCTTGCAACACAAGCTGGCAGGCTTCAGGAATAAGCATGAAGTAACGTGTCATCTCAGGATCGGTCACTGTCACAGGACCACCCTTCTCGATCTGATGCTTGAACTTTGGAATAACGGAACCGCTTGAGCCAAGAACATTCCCAAAACGCACCGCGACTATCTCGGTATCCTTACTATCCACATTCTGAGCATACAGTTCTGTCACACGCTTCGTCGCTCCCATCACATTTGTCGGACGTACGGCCTTGTCTGTTGAGATGATGACAAGTTTTTGTACATGGTTTTCAATGCTTAGATCAATCACATTCATCGTACCAGTAATATTATTCTTTAACGCACTTTCAATATTATCTTCACATAAAGGAACGTGCTTATAAGCTGCTGCATGAATAACTATTTCCGGTTTGTATTTCTCAAATATCTCACTTAGCGTATCTTTGTTTACTACATAAAGCATCTTTGCACCTGCATCAGGAAGTTCCTCTTTTATCTTGTAAAGGTTATACTCCGCATGATCGACCAGTAACAAAGAAGCTGCATT
>JBFEXN010000186.1:0-3110 GCA_041562655.1 Sulfurimonadaceae bacterium | reverse complement strand
GTCACTATGCGATTTCAAAGTAAAATAAAATAGGCGTGCAGGCGGTTGATGGGACCAAGAGCTGGACTCTTGTATAAGACAGAGAGACTGACGCTCAGCGTATCTTTCTACTCCAGTTTAAAGCTTGCGTGGGAACCTTTTCTTCGAAAGATAATATATTCCTATTAATGAGAGCATGATCATCGGTAAAGACAGCAGCTGTCCTCGTGTCATCCAGTCCGAGTAGACATACCCTATCTGAATATCCGGAGCTCTGTAAAACTCTGCGATAAAACGGGCCAGTCCATACAAGGCACCGTACGCAAGTGTCAGTCCCCCCGCAAAAGCCACACGATTACGTATGAGGTAGATTATGATCGCCACGACAAGGCCCTCTAACAGTGCCTCATAAAGTTGAGAGGGATGACGTAAGACCCCATCCACATAGATACCCCATGCTACATCCGTCGTCCGTCCTATAAGCTCTTGGTTTAAAAAATTCCCAATCCGTCCAAAGATATATCCTACAGGGACAGCGATCGCTACAATGTCCATCAAAAACCAGAAGGAGTATCTGTTTTTGCGGGCGAAAAGATAAGAGCCAAGCAAAAATCCGATCAGTGCACCGTGATAACTCATACCGCGGATCCCGACAAACTCCCCGTTGACATTAAACGGGTTGAACATCTGCCAAGGATGGGTCAGATAATAGCTTGTATTGGGATCATAAAAGAGGATATAACCCAGACGAGCACCCAATATGACACCAACCTCGATCCAGATAAAATAATCGTCTAAAACATTTTTTTCAATGTCTAGTTTGTCTCTGCTTACGATCCATTTTGCCATGAACAGAGCAGATACCAGGGCAAGGACATACATGATCCCATACCAGTGTACGCTTAGACCAAAAAGGTCAAAAGCTACCGGATCAAACTGATCATAGATATGGTTCCAAGACTCCATCAATTCTCTTTATTAGTATCTAGGGCATCCGCAATGAGTTCGATAGGGTTCTTGAACAAGGTATCCACATTTCCTTCAAACATCGCATTGGTAAGCTGCATTCTACATGCGGAACACTCAGATGAGACGTATTGTGCCTGTGTCGCTTTGATCATAGCCGCCTTAGGCTTACCCGCTGCTTGAGCAAACTTGAACTTCTCTGTCTGCATCGTCACACCACCAAAACCACAACATTGATTCGGATCACTCATCTCTACCAGATTGTAGTTCTCTTTCAATAGGCTTCGAGGCTCCTGGAAAATACCTTGCATCTTTTTAGCATGACATGGATCATGGTACGTGATATTGACATCATTTTTCCCGCGCTCTTGCAGGACAGCATGGATATCCGTCTCTTTTTCCAGCCACTCGGTTGCCATGTAGACCTTGTCCTTCAACTTGATGGCTCTGTCCATCCACTCCGGCTGATCATGAAAATAATGCTCATAATCGATCTTGATCATCGCCGAACATGTCGCCTCAGGAATGATGATGGCTTCTACCTCATCGATAAAGCTCTCAAAATATTCGATGTTCTCTTTGGCCAAAGCATCTACCGTATTGAAGTCTCCCGTAAAATATGCCGGCGCAGAACAACATTTTTGTCCCTTTGCCAAAAAGGCATTGATCTTTAACTCTTGAAGGACTTTGACTAGGGAGTCCCCTATATTGGTGTAGTTGTAGTTAGCCAGACAACCGATGAAGATAGCGACCTTTCGCTCTCCGCCATTATCAATGTTCTCCGGATATTTATTCAAGAAAGAGGTCTTGCTCATCGCTGGAAGAAGGCGATCTTTTTTGATGATAGGAAGTGAAAAACGTGGTAAGAGTGAAGACTTCTCTTCTTTGATCTTAAAGCCACAAGTCTGAAACACATATCCCAGTTTGAACATAATATCCATGATCTTTCTGTGACGTAAAAGAAAGAAGAACAGGCGTTTAAACCAAGCAATACCAAACTTGTCTGCGATGTCTGCACGGACCTGTTCTATGACCATATCAGTCGGAAGCGATTTTGGGCACACCTCGACACAGGCTGTACAAAGGAAACAACTCTCGAAGATATCTTTGGCATTCTTGTCCAGTTCCAACTTACCTGTCTGATAAGCGCCTAGTAGGTCCAAGAACCCCCTAGGGCTGGTAACCTCATCTGCATTAACATTATGGATGGTACATACAGGTACACACTTTGCACACTTGACACAGGGATCTGTGTACTCTGCAAAGTTAAATATGTCTTCAGCTTTTTTAATTCTACTCATCTGTCTACTAAACTTCTTTCACGGATTTATACGGTTTTCGAAAATGTCTTCGCGCTGCTTGAATGGGCTTTCATATAAGCATCAAACGGCATTACGATATTGCGTATCAACATCGTTCCTGTCGGTGACACCTCGATGCTTTCATCACTCACACTCACCAGCTGTGCATCTTCGAACTCTTTAAGCGCTTCTATCTCATCTGCAAAATACGCTTTAAAACTTAAATCGTATAATGACTCAAAACGCTTGATATCTAGCTTGAAATTACTCATTAGTTCCATGATCACATCTTGACGTATCTGATCATCCTCACTCAAGACTATACCGCGTTCAAAAGGAAGCTTTCCTGCATCGATCGCCGCCTCATACTCGCTCATCTCTTTGTAGTTTTGCGCATAATACCCTATGCCTTCTCCAATAGATGTGATACCGATACCGATAAGGTCCGCACCCCCTTTTGTCGTGTAACCCTGAAAGTTCCTATGTAACTCACCCTTGTCTATCGCCAAAAAGAGTTCATCATCGGGTTTTGCAAAATGGTCCATACCGATCATCTTGTATCCGTTCGTCTCAAAAAAATCGATAGTATACTTTAGGATATTGAGTTTTACATCCGGTCTTGGCAGTGTCGTCTCATCGATCTTACGCATTGTCTTTTTCAGCCATGGCACATGCGCGTAGTTAAAGACGGCCAGACGATCCGGGTTCAGTGTAAGTGTCAACTCAAGCGTCTTCTTAAAGGTCTCAAACGTCTGAAAAGGAAGCCCATAGATAAGATCCACATTGATACTTTCGATCCCATACTTTCGCGCCAGATCGACGGCGTTCTTTGTAATATCATAGGGCTGGATCCTGTGTACCGCC
>JBFEXN010000185.1:0-3112 GCA_041562655.1 Sulfurimonadaceae bacterium | reverse complement strand
TGGATAGACAAAAACTTCTCAAAACTCCTATGACCGACACTCAGGAACAACATAAGGACCTCACTTTTGTCCAAGAAGGCAACAGGTACAGACTGACATATGACTTGCCAAAAAGTGCTACGTATCAGCGTTCCCTCTCCTATCTGGTCTCAGCCAAATCAAATGCCCAACGTTTCCGGCTTCGTCCGGAGTGGCTTTTGGCGATCATGCATTCAGAAAGCAGTTTCAATCCTATGGCACGCTCATGGGTACCTGCATACGGTCTTATGCAGATCGTTCCCAAGACAGCGGGGATCGACGCTTATTATTTCTTATACAACAAACGCCGTCTCCTTTCGGCCTCGTATCTGTACAATACAAAAAACAACATTGAAACAGGTTCCGCCTATTTTCATATTCTTTATTTCAAATATCTTGCCGCTATTAAAGATCCGACCAGTCGACTCTATTGTGCCATCGCGGGATACAATACGGGTGCAGGCAATGTAGCTCGCGCCTTCGTCGGAACGAACAGTGTTAAAAATGCATCGGTCCTGATCAACAAGATGAAGCCGGAAAGGGTCTATGAGTATCTTCTTCAACACCTAAGACATGATGAGCCCAAGCAGTATTTGAAAGATGTCCGTTCTCGTAGTCAAACGTATAAAACCCTTTATAAACTCTAAACTGCTATAATTACATCAATTATAATTACAGAAAGCACACTACATGAAAAAACTAGCCATTATCGGCCGTCCCAACGTTGGGAAATCTTCTCTATTCAATCGTCTCCTAAAAGAGCGCGACGCGATCACTTCCGATCAGGCAGGTACAACGCGTGATGTAAAGAAGCGCATTGCAAAGATTCTTGATAAAGAAGTACAGATCCTTGACACAGGTGGATTAGACAAGGGGTGTGAACTCTTTGACAAGATCAAAGAGAAAGCAGTAAAAGCGGCCTATGAGGCTGATATTATCCTTTACATGGTAGATGGAAAGACCATTGCTAATGATGAGGATAAAAAATTCTTTTACGAACTTCAGGCAATGGGCAAGGCTATTGCCCTCGTTGTCAATAAAATAGACAACGACAAGATGAATGAGCGCCTTTGGGACTATTATGAGTTTGGTACAGATACTGTATTTGGGATATCTGTGGCGCATAACCGTAACACCATCAAACTTGTCGAGTGGATACATGAACAGCTCCCTGACGAGAGCGAAGAAGATGACGTTGAGATCGCAGGTGAAGTACACGAGCCGGATATTGAGGACGAACACGCCTTCCTAGACGAATGGGATGAAGAGGAAGAGAGAGAAGAAGACTTGAGTGTCTTTGAAGAAAACGATGACACCCGTTTTTACGATCCTGAGCGCCTTAACCAAGTCAAGGTCGCGATCATCGGTCGGGTCAATGTCGGTAAGTCTTCACTTCTAAATGCCCTTGTCGGAGAAGACCGTTCTGTTGTCTCTTCGGTTGCCGGTACGACGATCGACCCTATTGATGAGATGATAGAAGTCGGTGACAAAAAGGTCACTTTTGTGGATACCGCCGGTCTTCGCCGACGCGGAAAGATTCTTGGTATCGAGAAGTTTGCACTTAACCGAACAAAAGAGATGCTAAAGGGTGCGGACATCGCGTTGCTCGTACTTGATGCGTCTGAACCTTTTAAAGATCTTGATGAGAAGATCGCCGGTCTTATAGATGAGAACCGTCTAGGCTGTATTATCGTCTTGAACAAATGGGACTTGACGGATAAAGACTTTGATAAGTTCACAGAAAAAGTGCGAAGCCGTTTTAAGTTCTTGCATTATGCACCGATCATCACTATCTCTGCTCTTACCAAACAACGTGTTCACCGTATCATGGACAAGATACTAGAGATCAATGACAACTTCTCCCAACGGATCGGTACCTCTAAATTAAACCGCGTGATCGAGCTGGCGCAGCGTCGTCACCACCTTCCTTCAGTACGTGGTAAGATCATTCGTATCTACTATGTCACCCAGTATGACATACGTCCACCAAGGATCGCTCTGGTCATGAACCGTCCTGAGGGATTACACTTCACCTACAGACGCTACCTTACAAACAAACTTCGTGAGGCCTTTAACTTTGAGGGAACACCTGTTCTCTTTCACGCACGTAGTAAAAAGCAGAAGACCTATATCTCGGATGAAGAGAACTTTCTTGAAGATAAGTTTGGTGAAGGTGTCACCGAAGAAGAGATCTTGGAGATGTATGAAGACGACGATTATGACTCAGAGTTTGAAGAAAATATGCAAGAAGACAAAAAAGACAAGGATGACGGTATAGAAGAAGGCTTTGTAGACATCGACTGACCCCGCCACCCCTTCTGTGAAAGATAATTTCACAGAAGGCTCCCCCTCTTCAGGAAACCCTAAAAATATTAACTACTATAAGTTTATATTATTTTAAACCCTCTTGTACTACAATCAAACTATTATATTTTCTTATAAGGGGAACTGATGGAACGCCCGAAAATAATAGATGAAGAGGTAATCTTTGACGGGGGACGCCTTCTCTCGGAGACTGACACGACAGGAAAGTTACTCTATGTCAACAGAAAGTTCTGTGAGATGTCCGGCTATACAAAAGATGAAGTCCTTGGAAAGCCACACTCCATTTTACGTCACCCTGATATGCCCAAGACCGCCTTTAAAGAGTTATGGGATACGATAAAGACTGGAGAGCAATGGAGTGGATACGTAAAGAACCTTCGTAAAGATGGAAGGTACTATTGGGTCATCGTCGATATCATCCCTAAAAGAGATGACAAGGGTGATATCATAGGCTACATGGCTTCCAGAAAAGTCCCAGATGATAGCTTTGAATCAACCAAGACACATTACAAGAAACTTCTTGAAGCAGAAAAGACTCTGCGGATCTGATCTAAAACGGTTTGACGATCACCATCGCTACGATAAGAAGCAGCAGTATTGTTGGTGCTTCATTATAGAAACGGAAGAACTTTCCGCTTTTTACACAACTGTCTGCCAAAAGCTTTTTATAAAAACGCCCCATCGAAAAGAAATAGACGATCAAAAACAGTACAAACGTCAGCTTCGCATGCAGCCATCCCCCGCTTTGAAACAGAGCAGGATTCAATGC
>JBFEXN010000184.1:0-3126 GCA_041562655.1 Sulfurimonadaceae bacterium | reverse complement strand
TGAGAGAACATATCGCTTAATGTATTTACTTCAGCTGGTGATACGTGCTCAACCAAAGTCGAGTTGCTTTTTAATGTACGCTTTTGAGATAAACTCTGTGCATGTACCATCGCTGTATAGCTAAAGAGTATCATTAAGAGAATTTTTCTCATAGGAAGCCTTTATATACTTGTATATATAACGCTATGCATTATTTATACTCAATTTGACTTCATAAGTCTAACGTTATATACCTTAATATATAACGTTTTTGTAAGCAGCTTACAAAATTGTACAATGGAAAATACTTCATAGACATATACATTCACACCAGCTATCCTACTATATGTGTTTTCTAAAATGAAATGAAAGATCAATAACTCCCAGCACCTACCGAAATGACAAAATTATCATCAACCGGAACAACATCAAACTCATGCTTTCCGCAAAAACTCTCATTAAGCTGCTGTGCCCATGCATGTGCTACACGCTGTGCATTCTCTTTATCATCAAATGTTTTAATCTGGGGCATATCTTTTCTTTTTGCACATCCGCACAATTTTTCTACTACCACATGGTATTCCATCATTATTTCCTTTGTTGAACATATTTGAAGATACAAAAGTATCTCTTGATACTGTTTTGCATTATCTGTTCCTCAAGGAGTGATAAAAGTGCCTAATTGCCTATAGTATGGGAGGTTGAAAAGATTTTAAAAAATTATTCTGGTTAGATTTAGATCTCACAGGCCTCTACGAAACCGCCACTTTCTACTGCAATGACAAAATTGTCATCTACTTCAACATTATCGAAGCCATGTCTTCCACAGCAGATGTTGTTAAGTGTCTCTGCCCACTCATAGGCGTGTTCTTCTGCCTCTTCTTTTGTAGGAAAACTGCGTATTCTGTCTACATTATGTTTTTTCATGCAGTTGCAAAATCTTTCTAAAACGATATGATATTCCATCATGATAACTTACTCTGTGATGCGATAAGGTAGAATTGGTCTTTAAGCTTATTGAGCTGCTTGATGACTAGATCTTCATGCTCTTGTGTCAAGATGAAATGCTGTTCCATAAAATCGTACATTTTATCTATATCGGTATATATCTCTTTAAGAAGATTTTCTTTAATCTGTTTTTGTATACTCATAGTAATCCTTTGAAGATATCATTGCATAAAACATACCCGTCAACATATATGAAAATGAAATAATTAAAATGAAGAGACCGCCCTGACTAAGGGCGGTTTAAAAATATGTTGGACAAACGTTGATTATCTAATAAGGTCGAAGAAATAATCCGTTGATGCGATACCTTTAGTCTCCTCATCAAGTTGGTCAAGCACTTTGTTCGTGATCCAAGTCAATAAGTTCAGTGCACCATCATATCCAGAGATAGAGTATCTGTGGAGGTGGTGTCTGTCAAATATCGGGAATCCGATATATATCAATGGTATATTTGTATCTCTCATCAACTCTTTACCATATGAGTTACCGATCATAAAGTCAACCGGCTCAGTAAAGAGAAGTGATCTCATGTGCCAAAGGTCTTTACCTGCCCATACATGACAGTCTGCTGCAGCCGGAGAAGTGTCAAGCATTGCTCTCATCTCTTCTTCCAAACCACGCGGTGCGTTGTGACAAAGTACGTGCGTAGGTTCAGCACCCATCTCAAGAAGGAACGATACCATACCGATCAAGAAGTCAGGATCACCCCAGATAGCAAACTTCTTACCGTGCATATACGGATAAGAATCCTGCATTGCATCTACAAGTCTACCACGCTCAGTTTTAAGAGCCTCCGGTACATCTTTACCTGTAAGCTCAGCAAGCTTCATGACGAACTCATCTGTTCCTTTAAGACCGATCGGGTTAAGATTCACACTCTCATTTTGCTTCCAACGCTTCGTGATCATCTTCATTGTCTTCGTTGTAGAATACTTCTGAAGAGAGATCGTCGCTTTTGCATTGATCGCATTTGAAGCATCTTCGATCTTCGTACCACCGGCAAACATACTGTATTCACCTGCTGGCATATCCCACTGGTCAGAGTGGTCACCGATCATTGTGTAGTTCGCACCGAATGCTTCAGCGATGTTTTTCACTGATCTAAGAGAACCGATGTACGTCTCAAATCCTGGAATGATGTTGATAGAGTCAGTCTGCTCACCTTTTTTACCTTCGTTAAGCTGCTGAAGCGCACCTTGCATCATGTTGTCGTAACCAGTGATGTGGCTACCTACGAATGATGGTGTGTGTGCGTAAGTGATAGGATAGTCCTCAGGAAGGAACTCTCCCCCATCCTCTTCTTTAGCAGCTACGGAGAATGCATACAAGTCATCACCGATAACCTCAGCCATACATGTAGTCGAAACCATGATCATATCTGGTTTGTAAAGTGCTGCACAGTTTTTCAAACCGTCTTTCATATTTACAAGACCACCAAATACCGCTGCATCTTCTGTCATAGAGTCAGAAACACATGGTGTTGGTTCTTTAAAGTGTCTTGTAAAGTAAGAACGGAAGTATGCCACACACCCGTGAGAACCATGCACGTAAGGCATAGTGTTCTCAAATCCGAGTGCTACCATCACCGCACCAAGCGGTTGACATGCTTTGGCAGGGTTAACTGTGATCGCCTCTCTAGCTAGGTTTTTCTCACGATAATCCCAAGTCTTGGTCCACTCAGCAACCTCTTCTACTTTTTTTGTATCGATGGCACCCATAGCACCTTCAAACTGCTTTTTGTTTTTCAGAACTTCCTGATACTCAGGTCTCTGAAAAAGCTTCTGTCCATTCATAATATTTTCTACTTCTTGCATCTTAAGCCTCCTCTACTTTATCCCATGGTGCAGTACTATGTGCCCATACAGGAGAGTTGATTGCAAGATCCATGTCTGCTGCAAAGATTGCAAAACCGTCATATCCATGGTATGGACCAGAATAATCCCAAGAGTGCATCT
Source organism: Sulfurimonadaceae bacterium (assembly GCA_041562655.1). GTDB lineage: Bacteria > Campylobacterota > Campylobacteria > Campylobacterales > Sulfurimonadaceae. The sequence goes on along the minus strand of JBFEXN010000184.1, from coordinate 184 downwards.
GTCTGTATGGCAGACCCATTTTTTGGAATACATACTTCTCTTTAATCCCTGATGCTACCAAATCCGGCTCAAGCTTTTTAACAAATGCTTCAAGCTCATATTCGTTCACGTCATCGTAGATCACTGTTGATCTGAAGATCTCATCTTTTGTTCTTTTATAGTCATCATCATGTGCGAACTCGTA
>JBFEXN010000183.1:0-3153 GCA_041562655.1 Sulfurimonadaceae bacterium | reverse complement strand
TTATATCGACTCTCCTTATATCGGTGTGGCTGTTGTCGGACGTATGCTTGAGAAACTCGGTTTTAAAGTCGGTATCATCGGTCAGCCTGATGTCAAAAATGATGAAGACATCAAGCGTTTGGGCGAGCCAAAGCTCTACTGGGGCGTGAGCGGTGGAAGTATTGACTCTATGGTTGCCAACTACACCGCGACCAAGAAGTTTCGAAACAGTGATGATTATACGCCTGGTGGAAAAAACAACAAACGTCCAGACCGTGCGGTGAATGTTTATACGAACCTGATCCGTAAAAACTTCAAAAACACGGTTCCTATTGTTTTAGGTGGAATAGAAGCGAGTCTTAGACGCATCACGCATTATGACTACTGGACCAACAAGCTTAGAAAACCGATCCTTTTTGATTCGAAAGCAGATCTTCTGATCTACGGGATGGGGGAGATCGCGATCGAAGAGCTGAGTATTGCACTGCGTGACGGGAAAGATTTTAAAGACATCCGTGGGGTCTGTTATATCTCCAAAGAGCCTGTTAAAGAGTATATACAGCTTCCTTCGCATGCGGAGTGTCTTGAGGACAAAGAGAAGTACATCGATATGTTTGATGACTTTTATGACAACAATGACCCCATCTCTGCAAAGGGCCTGTGTGAACCCGTTGACACACGCTTTCTTATCCAGAACCCGCCGTGTGATTATCTGAACGAAGAAGAGATGGATGCACTCGCCGACCTGCCTTTTACACGTGAACTTCACCCTTTTCACCGACCTGAGGGAAAGGTAAAGTGTCTGGAGACGATCAAGTTCTCTATTAACACACACCAGGGATGCTGGGGAGAGTGTAATTTCTGTGCCATCGGTGTGCATCAGGGACGGACTATCCGCACCCGTTCAGAAGCATCTATCATCAAAGAGGTGAAGCAGTTTACCCAATACAAAGACTTTAAGGGGATCATCTCGGATGTCGGTGGCCCAACGGCTAACATGTACGGATATGAATGCAAGAAAAAACTCAAGCATGGTACCTGTGCCCATCAGCGCTGTGTCGATGCCAACCATCTGTGCTCTTCTATGAAGATAAACCACAAGCGTAACATCGATCTGCTTCGTCAGGTACGCGCTGTTGAGGGTGTCAAAAAAGCCTTTGTCGCTTCGGGTATTCGCTATGACTTTATTACCGAAGACAAAGAACACGGATATGCTTATCTGAAAGAGTTGGTCAAACACCATATTTCCGGACAGATGAAGGTCGCTCCTGAGCATACGCAGCAGCATGTACTGGAACTGATGGGAAAACCGGGAAAACAGACATTGGTGGACTTTAAAAAGATGTATGACAAGCTTAACGCGGAAGAGGGTAAGAAACAGTTCTTAACCTACTATCTGATTGCAGCACATCCGGGTTGTGAAGAACGTGATATGCATGAACTGAAGCGTTTTACGACAGAAGAGCTGCAGATGAACCCAGAACAGGCTCAGGTCTTTACACCGACACCGAGTACCTATTCAGCCGTGATGTATTACACAGAGATGGACCCGGTTACACGTAAAAAGATATTTGTTGAAAAAGACACACAAAAGAAAGAGAAACAAAAGGCTATCGTAGTCAAAAAAGAGAAGATCCACCGCAATAACTTTGCAAGTTGATATTTTTTATCCCCGATGTTATTTGAACATAAAAATCCAGAGGGGCGAACTACGGCCTTAAGACTGCACGAAGAAGTTGACTCTATGAGCTCGGCTTATGCTGAATATCAGAAAAACATGCATCACAACAGCGCATATAAGACAATCTCATCACATACGCCGAAGAGACGCGAAAACTGATAGCTTTAATACTCAAGCGTATTCAAAAAGAAGAGATGGAGCTGTATTCGCTGTTAAGATAATTCACATCTCTATGAGAATAAAACATATTGGCACATTTTTTGCGTCTCTTAGTCTCCTTTTAGCTTCCTTTTCTTACAATGTGCAATATAAAATAAGTAACAATTATGGGTGCCAATGCGAATTGATAAATTTTTGAATGCTGTCAACTTGACAAAACGTCGTACCGTAGCCCAGGATATGATCTCGAACGGAGTCGTCCTGATCAACGGCAGGGTTGTCAAGGCCAGTAAGAATGTGGAAATAGGAGATGAGATAGAACTTGCCTATCTCAAGGGAAGTAAAAAGTACCTTGTACTTGCTATACCGACGCTGAAGTCCACACCAAAATCGGAACAAGAGAAGTATATAAAGGAGATCTCGTGAACTACGCTGAAGTAAAAGTTGCCTTTGAACAACTTTTTGAACATAAGATGGACGATGCGCAGATGAGAGAGTTTCTGATCTCGATGCGGCTTGATGAGAGCACTCCGGCAGAATCTATCGCTGCAGCAGCTTCTGTAATGCGCTCACATGCGATTCCTCTTCCTGTCGCACAAGAGTTACGTCCTCGTCTGCTTGATGTTGTCGGAACGGGCGGCGATAAAATAGGAAGTTTTAATATCTCTTCTACGGTCTCAATCTTATGTGCTTCAGCAGGTGCCTATGTCGCTAAGCATGGAAGCCGTTCGGTGACTTCCAAGTCTGGTTCAGCCGATATGTTTGAGAGCTTGGGTGTAAGACTGGATCTGAGTATTGAACAAAGTGCCAGGCTGCTAGAGGAGACGGGTTTCACTTTTATGTTCGCACAGAACCATCACCCTGCGATGAAGTTTATCATGCCTGTTCGAAAGAGCATAAGTGAAAAGACCATCTTTAACGTGCTTGGACCATTAACCAATCCTGCCGGTGTACAAAAGACTATGCTGGGTGTCTTTGATAAAAGTTTCGTTCCAAAAATAGCACAAGCGCTACAGATGAATGAGTCTAAGTCTGCCTTGGTAGTGAGCTCGCGTGAGCATATGGATGAGGTGAGTATCTCAGATATAACCTATGCAGCGCGTCTGGATCAGCATGGGGTAAAAGAGTTTGAGATAGACCCCCTTGAATATGGGATCAAAAGGGCACCGTTAGAGGCGATCATCGGTGGAGACGCTCAGCGTAATGCGCAAATCCTGCATGACATCTTTAACGATACGGCGCAAGAGGCACAGCATGATATCGTACTTATCAATGCCGCGTGTGCGTTGATGGTCGAGGGTATGGCCCGGGATATACAAGACGGGATGGAGATC
>JBFEXN010000182.1:0-3164 GCA_041562655.1 Sulfurimonadaceae bacterium | reverse complement strand
CAGCGCCGTTATCTTCCAAAGGCTCCCAGCGAAGTGCTTTTTGGTACACTACAAGAGAGACTGTATGCGATAGAAAACGGTATCTCTTACAAACTGAATCTTCTTAACAACCAAAACAGCGGTTTTTTTGCCGATATGAAGATAGGCAGGGAGTTTGTTCGCGAGCATGCTCAGGGTAAACGGGTATTAAACCTTTTTTCTTATACCTGTGCCTTTTCAGTAGTTGCTCTAAAGGGCGGGGCAAGCTCTGTGGTCAATGTTGATATGAGTAAGAACGTACTTGAAACCGGACGTGAGAATCACCGTCTCAATGATGTGCAGGTAAGAGGGACACGTTATATGCCCTATAACATCCTAAAATCATTTTCGCGCATCAAGAAAGCGGGTCCATATGACCTTATTATCATCGACCCGCCAAGCTTTCAAAAGGGAAGTTTTGCGGCTACCAAGGACTATCAAAAGATAATCCGACGGCTTGAGGAACTGGCATCAGATGAATGTACTGTGCTCTCGTGTCTAAACAGTCCGCATTTAGACTCACAGTTCATCCTCGATCTTTTTAAGGCAGAAGCACCCTCGTTTAATTATATTAGACGTTTGGAGAATATGGAAAGCTTTCCGGCCAAAGAGAGTGAACGAGCCCTGAAAAATCTTGTGTTTCATAATTTTTAGGGTCAGTGTATAGGGGCTTTATTCCTACTCGTCTATTTCCGTTTCATCTTCTTTAGTCTCTGTCTTTTCTTTAACCTTGTCTGAGGGTCTGGAGATGATCTCGATATAAAACTCGTCCCATCCATCTTCTTTGGCCTTGTCCAAGGCATTGATGATCTGCGATGTGGAAATCTTATTAGCCTCATCACTGCTCTTTCCAAACCTACAGTCAAACTCCCAGAAAATAGCGTCTTCAGGCAGCTTTTTCTTGCGCTCACGCTTTAGATATCTACGGATATCATACTTGATTGAATCTAGTACACGATCGGGATGTTTATTCTCTTGGGTAAGCTTAAATACTTTTTTCAATAGTTGCCTTTATGGATACTTTTTAATATTGTCTCATTGTACACGAGTTTCACTTGGGATAAGGTTTGGCAGAGGAAAGCAATCGAAATGAAATATGAGAAGAATCATCGAGGCGGACAGACAAAATCCCGCATATTGATCTCTTTTAGCGTATTACTCCATCCGATATGGTACCTTTTCTCAACGCACACGTAATTGTCTTTAAAGTAATGCGTGAACAGCTTTGAGATGTCTCTGTCGGTAATAGCCATCCAGATAAAGCCTATCTCTTTAAAGGCATGTACCTCTTTACGTTTTCGGATGATCTCTCGAAGTTCAAATTCTACCTTGCAGATATCATCTTCATGCGCACATAGATAATAATCCAGACTTGAGCGGATGTGATGGACATCCTGTATCTTTTTCCAAAAATCATTGTGACGTTTTTCCTGATAGTGTATCGCTTTCTTGGGCTCTTCTTTCAGGGCAAGAAATCTGACACTTTGAAGAAGCTCGGTAGCCCTCTGCTTTATAAGAGAAAGTGTCTCGTCTGTATAGTACTGCGGGGTCATTCCGTTCTCATCAAAAAGCTTGTTCTCTTGGAGAAGCTTCACGTAAGCAGTCTTTTTTATTCGGTTCTTGGAATGGACGATGGCGATCGGATAGTTCTCTTTCCAGATTGTTTTGGAGCCTCTGAGATTTTGGATGAAGTCGTTCTCAAATGAGGAACATTTTTGTAGACAAGTCGTGATGTCTTCTATAAGGTCATTCATTCGTTTTCCTTTTGCATTGGCGCCATTATATCCCTAACTGATCGAGCTACCCTTATATACAGTTTCTTGCACTATAATTTCAGTAATTTATTATAAAAAGGAAGTGCCCATGTGCGACTTCAACAATCTTGATGAGAATGAAAAAGAGAAATATCATAAGATCCTTCTGGGGTGTGCCGAAGCATTTGGCGGAATCAACTTCTTTCTGCAACTTATAGAAGGTATCCGAAAACATAAGCCTCATCCGTTGACGGCAAAGCATTGTGAGTTTAAATTTTCTCGTGGAAATATCAGATGGGAGAAGGTGATTTTCAAAGACAAGTTGACACTGCTTATGAAGGTACGTGTGAATGAGAGCAAGAACGGCAATCTCCTTCCAAGTAAGGATGACAAGAGCTATAAGAACGTGATGAACCTTATTCGTACTCTGAGTCCAATAGAGTTTAGTGTGACACCTAAAAACGTCAAGGACGGTGAAGGGTTCAGTTTCAGACCTTTTGATATGATCGATGATGAAAGGACACGCCTGAACCCTGTTTTTGATGCAATGTTCTTCTGTTCGGTAGATACCATCAAAAAAGTGCTTGCCTACACACCAAAGGCGAAGTGATGTTGGACGGCACGCAAAGAAAGAACATCAGATCAGGTATGTCGGTGGCTATCGTGCTTAAGCAGGATCAAGACACCGGTCGTCTGACTGATGGTATCGTACGAGATATCCTGACCAAATCAGCGACACATCCCCACGGTATAAAAGTACGCCTCATGAGCAGGGAAGTCGGACGTGTCAAAGAGATCTATTAAGACGGCTACTTTTGCTGCAGGGTGTTTTTGGGGCGTGGAAGAGGCGTTTAGAAAGCTCTTGGGTGTTGTGGATACAAGTGTAGGATACATGGGCGGACGCATGAAAGATCCGAGCTATGAAGATGTATTGACAGATACGACCGGGCATGCTGAGGTCGTCCAGGTCTTTTATGATGAAGAGACTCTCCCTTACGAAACACTCGTAAAAGCTTTTTTTGAACTGCATAATCCTTCGACAATCCCCGGGACAAAGTATAAATACCGAAGTACCATATTCTTTCATACACTGGAGCAAAAAGAGATCGCAGAGGGTTTTGTCAAAGAGTTAAAGAGGCTGGATTTGTATGTATACCAGGTAAAGACGACTGTAGTCAATGCGGAAGTGTTTTATCCGGCTGAAGAGTATCATCAACGTTATTATGAAAAGATGGGTATAAGTCAGTAGTGTAGTTAAAATCTAAAAGATTGTTTTAAAATGAAAAGTGGAATGTTTGTAAAAGGGAGTGATTACAGGCGAAAAGCCTGTAAAGGGTAACTTATAGAGCTGTTACGTTTTCTGCTTGAGGGCCTTTTTGACCTTCACCGATT
>JBFEXN010000181.1:0-3199 GCA_041562655.1 Sulfurimonadaceae bacterium | reverse complement strand
AGCTATTATCTATTTTGACAGAGATAACTCTCACAAGGATCTTATCGCATTGGGTGAGCACTTTGAAAACAGCGACAAAAGCTTCTATATGAGAGAAGTTCGTTATGGTCTAAATGACAATGACTATATGTACGAGGTACACGTTTTATAATCACCTTTTGGTAATTATAAAAAAGATTGTCTATTAATGAGCAAAAAAGTATTTATTGAAACACTCGGTTGCGCTATGAACGAGCGTGATACGGAGCATATGATCGCTGAGTTGAGAGAAAAAGAGAACTATGAGGTCACGACAGACAGCCAAGAGGCTGATCTGATCATGATCAACACCTGTTCGGTTCGGGAACGTCCTGTCCATAAACTTTTTTCCGAGCTTGGCGGTTTTAACAAGAAGAAAAAGCCGGGTGCAAAGATCGGTGTATGTGGCTGTACGGCTTCACACCTTGGAAAAGACATCATCAAACGCGCGCCATACGTTGACTTCGTTCTTGGTGCACGTAATGTTTCAAAGATCACAGAAGTCCTTCATAAACCAAAGGCGGTAGAGATCGACATCGACTATGATGAGAGTCAGTTCGCTTTTAAAGAGTTCCGGGGATCGAAGCACAAAGCCTATGTCAATATCTCAATAGGATGTGATAAGGCGTGTACCTTTTGTATCGTCCCTAAAACACGCGGAGATGAGATCTCGATCCCAACGGATCTTATTCTTAACGAGTGTGAAAGGGCAACACAAGCCGGTGCTCAAGAGATCTTTCTTTTAGGACAAAACGTCAACAATTACGGTCGGCGTTTTTCAGGTGAACATGAGAAAGTGAACTTTACGGAACTACTTCGCCGTATCTCAAAGATAGACAAGGTCAAACGTATTCGTTTTACCTCACCTCACCCTTTTCATATGGATGATGAGTTCTTAGAAGAGTTCGCTGCAAACCCTAAGATCTGTAAGTCCATGCATATGCCGCTTCAAAGTGGATCGAGTGAGATACTCAAGATGATGAAGCGCGGTTATACCAAAGAGTGGTTTTTAAACCGAGCGGATAAACTTCGTAAGATGGTTCCTGATGTCAGTATTTCAACGGATATTATTGTCGCCTTTCCTGGTGAGAGTGATGCCGACTTTGAAGATACGATCGATGTGATGAAGCAGGTCAAGTTCGACCAGGTCTTCTCCTTTAAATACTCTCCTCGCCCTTTGACGGAAGCAGCTGAGATGACAAATGAAGTCGATTCTGAAGTGGGCTCTGAACGTCTGGCCTATCTTCAAGGTTTTCAAAACAGTATTACGGATGAGATCACAGCCTCTTATCTTGACAAGACCTATGAGGTCTTCTTTGAAGAGACCCGAGATGGTGGTTATGTCGCAGGTCGCAGCGATAACAACATCATGATAAAGGTCTTGGCTGATGAAAGCCTTTTAGGTACCTTTGCCAAGGTGAAGATCACCAAGACGGGAAGAATGTCTCAAATAGGTGAGATCGTTGGCTAAGAAGCTCTTGCGATGGCTTGCTGCCGCAGTCGTCCCTTTTATTGGAGCCTTTCTTGTTAGGATCATTTATCTGACCTCTAAAAAAACTTTCCATCCTCCAGAAAATATTCCTCAAGAACGTTGTGTCATTGGGTTTTGGCATGGGGACCTTTTAATGCAGCCTCTGAATTACAGACATTGGCGCAAAGAACCCAAGGCAGTCGTCATGATCTCTGAGCACTTTGACGGTCAGCTTATTGCCAAGACGATGTGTTATTTTGGATTAGATACTATTCGTGGGTCTACCCGAAGCGGCGCAGCACGTGTTTTGATGCAGGCGATCAAAAAGGTCCGTGAGGGTTATGACCTTGGGATCACGCCAGATGGTCCAAAGGGCCCGCGGTTCTCAGTGACCGAGGGAATCATTGCCATTGCGCAAAAATTGGATCGACCCATCATTTTGCAAAACTGTGTTCCAAGCCGGTATTGGCAGTTAGGCTCTTGGGATAAGTTTGTGATCCCAAAGCCATTCTGCCATCTGGAATTCTTCTGTTCGGAGCCTATTATGGTGACGGGCATGGAAATGGAAGATGCAAAACAGCTAATTCATGATAGACTCATGCAAAAGAGTATCGTTTAGATCAGAAAGGTGAAGGTATGGCAAAGTCGATAAAACGTTATAAAAACTGGACCTTGATAACACTTGTCCTGTTGATCGTGATGGGCGCCTATTTCGCTTTTAATCCTTCGTATGAAAAATCCCTTGAAGCCAAACTCTATTACTCTCTTGGAAATTATGAGAAGGCCTATGCACTTTCGAGTGAGGCCTTTGCCTTAGAGCCATACAACAGAATGGCAAACTCTGTCATGGTACAAAGCAAGTATGCTCTTCGATATGTCAATTACAATAAAGAGGCAGAACAATATCTGTCTATCATTCGCAGCTATGCGGATCAGGAGAAGATCACACTCCCAGAACAGATGCGTATAAAGATGATGTGCGATATCATGATCGAAAAGCATGAGAAGATGCAGCCTACTATTCTCATAGATGAGGAACTTGTCAAAGAGAGTCAAAAATATTATGAGCAGTTTGTCAAACTCCATGAACGCATTACTAAAGCATTATAGGCTTCCCTTCCTAGATTATTTAAGTGATATAAGAGGGTATTCAGACCTGACGGTGAAGACCTATGCTACTGTGCTTGATGAGGCTTTCTTGCATCTTCATACAGATACGGAGCAGGGGTATGTCCTAAACCTAAATCCATACAGACTTAAAATCGCAAAACTCAATGCGAAGACCATTTCAAAGAAGTTGAGTGCGATCAGAAGTTTTGTGCACTTTGTCCAAGATAGAGGGGAAAAGGTCGTCCTCAAGGGAGACGCTCCCATCAAGGTCGCAAAGACACTGCCTAAACCCATCTCATATGAGCATATAAAAGAAGCTTTGGCGATCGCGCAGGAAGAAGAGGCTCTTATCGTTATTATGCTGTATACGCTTGGCTTGCGGATAAGTGAGTTAGCCTCTTTAAAGATCGAGAGTATTGAAAAGAGCTGGGTGCGCGTCACAGGTAAGGGGAATAAGCAAAGGGAGCTGCCTCTGCTTGAATATACATCTGCGTTGATTGAGAATTATAAGCGTGGTTTTTCGCCCAGAACCCTTCTTTTCGAGAAAGATGGAACTAAATTAAGCGAAAATAGTTTAAGATATAAATTAACATCACTTTT
>JBFEXN010000180.1:0-3238 GCA_041562655.1 Sulfurimonadaceae bacterium | reverse complement strand
CGATGCGTGTAAGGACAACTTTTGTTTTACCACTTTTGATCTCTTCTTTACTTGGCATGAATGGAGATTTTTCAAGTGGAATAGGGGTAAAGGCCTCGATAGAATCGATAGTGGCACCACATCCACTGAATATCAGTAAAACAATGGCAAGAGAGGAGAGCTGTTTGATCATTTTGTTCCTTATTGTGTGATTCCCAAGAGGGCATATACACCCTCTTCATTGATCTTGTTACTCAAAGCCTGGGTAGCATTGGCTTTAGCTTTTTCATAATCGTATCTGGATTTCCCGCTTAGAGTGAGAGATCTTGTCGCTATTGTCTTTCGTTGAGCATCTTTGGTTGAGAAGGTAAGGCTAGCCTTGGCGATCTTAAACCCGTATATCTCATCGAGTTGAAAACGGTTGTTGATATGAATATGCGCATCAGCTTGGCGGACTACGGTCTTGATACCGGCTTTGTTCAAGCCCTCTTTCAGACTGTTAAGGAACATTAAGCCTTCAGAATCGGCACTGAGGGATACTTTTGTACTGTTAATGGCGTCATTTTTAGCTTGCTTGATATCGGCAGCTTGTTTAAAATAAGGGCCTGTGTCAAAAGTGGCATTGATCGTCTTGCATAGCAAAGCCATGGATTGCAATTTTTGGGTTTTTGTGATCTGTTCAGAGTATAGAAAAGCCTTTTTTAAGGGGGATAGGCGGGAAATGTTTTTTTGCTCATTTTCCAGTTCTGATGAGTAGCGATCAAGCTTTTCCAGCTGCTTTTGAAAAAGTGCCGTACGTGAGACTTCGACAAGGACAAGTACTTTACCTGAGACTATCTGGTTTTGTACTATTTGATAGTCGTTAAACTCGATCTCTTTTACCTGTGCTTTTATCGTGTTTAATGCGGAATGATAAGCATTTTCATTTCCGTTAAAACTTTGTGTTGACTCACTCTTTTTAAACTCGGAACTGACGGTGGTAGAGAGCGAAGCTGCAATAGCATTTAATGCGGAAGTCTTAGCCTCACTGATATCGCGGCCATCTCCTACTCCGTATAGGGAAGAACTGTTGTTTTGAGGAGGGTTGAGGTACCAGGATGGGTATGATATGACTTGAGGGTCTTTACTGCCTCCACAAGCCACAAATAGTAAAACAGTAATAAATGAGTACAGGTATTTCATCGGTTTGTCTAGACCTCTAATTGTTTAGTTGGATTATCAGGCAGACTTTCAATATACACAGATTGTGATGGAAAGGCAAAACTTGCCTTGTTATCCTCAACGATCTTCATAATAGAAAGATTGATGCGTTCTCTTACCATAAGGTACTCTTGCCAGTTTGTCGTATTGGTAAAAAAATAACAGAAGATACCCAGCGCGGAGTCCTGGAAATCTGTAAAATTGACAAGAATAGTCGTGTCGTTGATATCAGGATCATTGTGCAGCATACTTCTGATCTGTCCCAAGATGTTTTGCATCTGCGTCGAATTGGTATCATAGGTCAGACCGACCGTCATCTTGATACGGCGCATGGTCATACGCGACCAGTTTGTGATGGGACTGTTCGCCAGTGTCGCATTAGGGACGGCGACCAGTGCTTTGGCGAAGGTACGAACACGTGTCGAACGGATACCGATGCTTTCAACCGTTCCTTCTACTGCCGGTGTTTGTATCCAGTCTCCTACGTCAAAGGGTTTGTCTGAGAAGATGACAAGAGACCCAAAAAGGTTGGCTGCTGTATCTTTCGCAGCCAGGGCAAAGGCAAGACCACCAAGACCCAGAGATGCAAGAAAGCCTGTAAAGTTATATCCCCACTCTTGTACGATGACGATAAAACCCATGATGACAAGAAAAAACTTGGCTACTTTGACTAAGAAGAGTGCAAGATCAGCACTGAAACGACTGGCGACCTTGCCATCAAACTCATGAAGAAAATCACTGAAGATATTGACGATACGATAAAGTGCCCAGAAAAGCGTGAGGGCATACATCGAGCGAAAAAAGTGACTGCTAAAGTCCATAAGGGCATCGGGAAGCATCAAGGTGAAGCGCATTCCGTATAGACCCAGCAGCATGACGACAAGGCGTAAAGGAAGCTCAATAGCTGCGATAATAGCATCGTCCAAGGTGTTTTTTGTCCTTGCCGTAAATCTGCGGAAGATGAAGAGCATAAAATGGACTATAGAACGACGCAAAAAGACAAAGAAGAGGAAGATTCCCAAAGATATCAGCCACTGTGAAAGCGTATTTCCGAAATAGTTTTGTTCCAATAGGGCTGTGATATCCTGCATAAATTCTCCAAACAATATTTGAAAATATTTTAACACAATTAATAAGAAAGTTCCGTTACAATCGTACTTATGATTTACTATAGTTATGAAGAATTTGTAAAAGACACAAAAAAATTAGTGGAAAGCTCTAAAGGTTTTGAGGCAGACACTTTGTTGGCCATTGCCCGCGGTGGTTTGACCCTGGGGCATTCTTATGCCCTGGCAGTTGATAATAGGCGGCTTTTCGCAATAAACTCTGTCTTGTATGAAAAAGACAAAAAGGGTCAACGCTGCGAGATCTTTAATATGCCTGATCTAAAAGACGCGAAGAAGGTCTTAGTCTTGGATGATATCATTGACAGCGGAGAGACGATGAAAGAGGTGATAACGCTCTTGAAGAAGTCCTATCCGAAAGTGGAATTCAAGATCGCTTCGCTGTTTTATAAACCGACGGCCGTGATACAACCCGATTTTACCGTTAATGAGGCGAAAGAGTGGATAGGCTTTTTTTGGGAGAAAGATTTTGAAGAGAGTGGCTCTTGAGTCAGATCAGGGATAATCTTCTTGCCTATTCCCATCTTATAAAAGGATTCTCCACTATATTGAGGGTGATGGCCTTTGAAAAGTTCACGGCTATCTTTTTCTTTTTTTATCTGGTCACTGTATTGAGTATAGGTTTTATTTTATCTGCCTTTCATTGGGGTGCTGCTGTGGTGATAGTGCTGCTTGGTCTAGTGTCTTTTTTAAGGATACTAAACAGTTTTCAGTTCTTAAAACGTTCTTTGATACGAAAAGGGGACCGGATCGAGTATGCTGATCCTAATGCCTCCGAGATGATGGGTATGTTCAAAAAAGCCGTCGTGCTTTTAAAGATGCGTTTGGATGAGGTCGAAAAGACAAAGCTGATCTCACCTGAGTTGATGGAAGGCAATAGACATTTTTACCTTGTCGAAGAGGGAAAAGAACCAAAAGTCATCGCGTATGACTGG
>JBFEXN010000179.1:0-3267 GCA_041562655.1 Sulfurimonadaceae bacterium | reverse complement strand
ATAAACTTCCCATTTTCTATATAGATACCGACATGGCGTGTCTTATATCCTGTCTTGAAGAAGAGAAGGTCACCGGAGCGAAGCTCATTGATATAGACCCGTTTTCCTTTGTTGATCTGATCCTTCGTCGAGCGCGGTAGAGAGATGTTAAAAACAGACTTGTAGCTCTGGTATACAAAACCTGAGCAGTCTACACCACCACGCGAAAGCCCGCCATATTGATAAGGCGCTCCCCTCCAGTAGTTGTAATGCGTATAGAGTCTATTGACGGCAGGTGATGAGGAGGATGTGATGTGCTGAGGCGCAGGCGGTTTGGAAGAACATGCTGCAAAAAAGAGTAGGGGAATAAGGCTGTAAATCATCCGTTTCATGCTCTTATCATAGCATAAAGTCGGACCTGTTTATTTGATCTCTTTACATCTATCGTGAGATGAGATGACGATAAAACTCAAGATGATGCTCAGTGTCGTTATCAGAGTAAATGAGAGAGTGTGCATTGAATCCTCCTGTATAAGGAAGAATTGTAAAGAAAAAAAGTGTAAAAAAGGTGTCTAGGATATTTTTACGATGGCTTCGGGAAAGATGACACCGTCAATTCCCTCATTGGCAAAGGCTTCGATCATGCCTTCATCTGTGGTGTGCACGAGTATCTTTGCATCAAACACGTAGGTGTCTGCCGCTTTTTGGACGTCATTGGCGATATCATTTTGTACTAAAAGATACCTTGCATCAAGGTTTTCAGCGATGATAGCTTCTTTTAGTGTTGAGACATCCAGGGCAAACTCAAGAGCATTGCTGTTGGCATACTCGATCAGCTCAAAGACTTCCGGATCAAAGCTAAACAGCAAGCAGCTGTTTGACGGGGTGTGCGCTATTGCCTCGATAGAACTGACATGGTAAAGTTTTTCACTGGGAACATTGGGATGACCGAAAAGAAGCATTTATATCCTTGTTATTTCAAACATTCGTTACTACAGAAATATTCACCGTTTTGAAGCAGCGCTTCGTTCAAAGAGATATACGTCCCGCATGTCTTGCATGCGACCATATCGTCACTTTTGTTGTCTTTTTTCTTGTTGCTCTTTTTATCTTCACCTGGAAGTGGCTTTTTCTTGATAAATAAAAAATAGACCAAGGCGATAAGGACAATAACAAGTACCCATTGAGGAGACATTTTGGACCTTTTTTTGTCTAATTATATACTAAACAGATATAATTTTGCTTTCAAGGAGAAGCATGTTCGATTTTTTAGATGAGGATTGGTTTGTTATCGGGATGGAGATACTCTTTTTACTCTTCATCGGATATGATGCATGGAAGTATAGTAAGACCAGAAAAAAAGAGTATATATTTAATATCGCACTCGCCATAGGTTTTGCTGTTTGGGTACTGTATCCTTTTTATACAAAATATTATATGTGGGAAGAGAAGCAGAGGGAAGAGCTGATTACGAATTGTTTGGATGAACACAACACAAGTTATTGCAGCTGCGTAGAGGACAGGATCTTTAAAGCGTATGATATGCAGACGTATAATCAACTTGACAAGCAAAACGATGCGGAGTTCTTGGAGTTCATCAAAGTATCAGAACAAGAGTGTTTTGAAGATTGATGATGTTTGAGACGCTATATGAGAATGATCTGTTTATTGTTTTTAACAAACCGGCGGGTCTGAGTTTTCATAGTGAAGAGGGTGAAGGTTTCGTCGTCCTGGCTGAAAAACAGGCAGGCATGAAACTCTATAGTGTACATCGGTTGGATAAGATGACCTCAGGCTTGATCCTATTGGCCAAGAGCAGCGAAGCGGCAAACAGCTTGAGCAGACTTTTTGAAGAACGCCTTATTGAAAAGTTCTATCTTGCCATCTCTACACGAAAGCCCAAGAAGAAACAGGGATGGATAAAGGGGGATATGACAAGTGCAAGAAGAGGTTCGTATAAACTCCTAAGTACCAGCGATAACCCTGCTGTGACACAGTTTGTCAGTACGGCGTTAAGAACACATGAAAGATTATTCCTTGTCAAACCTCATACCGGAAAGACACATCAGATACGTGTGGCACTGAAAAGTCTTGGCTCACCCATAGCCGGGGACGAACGGTATGCCAACGCTGATGAGGCCAGGCTGGAAGAGCGCGGTTATCTTCATGCTTATGCCTTGCGATTTGAGCTGGATGAGGAGAGATTTAGTTTTGTATGCTTACCGGATAAAGGTGAGCGATTTTTAAGTGATGCATGCCTTCGTCAACTCGCATTCTGGTCTGAACCCTGGGACCTGTTTTAACAAGCACTTTAGCTGTCTTTCAAGGGCTTATATCCAGCTGTGTAATCCTAAGGTGATAGAGAAGTTTACTACCTTATGCGATATTGAACTGTTTTTTGTAGGCTTCTTCAAGGCTCATTGACTTGTCTTTATAGTCGATGATATCACCGATCTCTATATCGATGGTACGCTGTTTCTTCTCATCTTTGAGCGAAGACATCAGTGCATCGTTCGCCTGGCTCCTGATGAAGACGGGAAGAATAGGAAGACGGTTCTTGACCGCAATGATACGAGCACCTTCTTTGAACTCTCCAAGCTCTTGTGTACCCTTATTTCTTGTTCCTTCAGGAAAGATATAGATAGAATCTCCCTTCTTAACGCAGGCCTTGATGTCGCTGAAAAAACCACCCATCTGAGATGATTCACGATCAAGCAGTATCGTTCCTGAATTACGCACAAAAACACCAAAAAAGAATGAGTTGTAAAGTTCTTTTTTGGAGATCCAGTCCCCAAAAAGCCCAGTCTCTTTTGTCGCTATTTCTACGATGAGCGGATCAATGACACTTCTATGGTTTGAGACAAGTAGAAATTGCCCGTCTTGAGGAAGTTTTTCTTTGTTGATGACATTGATATTGAGGTTAAGTTTCTCCAGTAGCTTGCTGGCATATTGGATACGAAACTCTTTTCTTGTCTTTGAGTCGCTGATTCCTCTGAGTTTAAAGCCGTAATAGTTTGTTAAATAAGTTGCGTAGATGGCCATCTTTATCTGATTAAAGGTCACATGTCTTCCTGTTCGTTGTTATAACGAAATGATAGCTTGATATTGTTTTATAAGAGTTGAATTCAACGGCTTTCAAAGGATTTGTACGCAAGTAAGGATATACTTCCATTATGAATATAAAAGAATTTTCAACACTCAGCTTAACGGATGAGATGTTACACAACTTAAACGAGCTTGGTTATAAAGAGATGACGCCTGTTCAGGCTCAGGCTCTGCCCTTGGTCT
>JBFEXN010000178.1:0-3359 GCA_041562655.1 Sulfurimonadaceae bacterium | reverse complement strand
GATCACGAGTTATAATAATTTTTATGAGTTTTCCCTTTCCAAAGACGGCCCTGCAAAATTGGCACACACCTTAAGACCCGAGCCCTGGACGATAGAAATCACCGGGGAGGTGCAGCGGCCGATGACCATTGATATGATGGATATCATTGCTAGGTACCCACTGCAGGAGAGGATCTATCGTTTCCGCTGCGTAGAGGGTTGGTCAATGGTAGTACCGTGGATAGGGTTTGAGCTCTCTTATCTGCTGAAAAAAGCGGGATTGACTTCAAAGTCAGAGTTTGTTCAGTTCCAGACAAAGCATGACCCGAAGATGTTTCCTGAGCAAAAAGATGAAGGTTTTTTTGGTAACATTCCCTTTCCTTATCTAGAAGGCTTACGCATCGACGAAGCGATGCATCCTCTTACGCTTTTAAGTGTGGGTTTATACGGCAAGACGCTGCCAAAGCAAAATGGGGCACCGGTCCGTTTGGTGGTACCATGGAAATATGGTTTTAAGAGCATCAAGTCGATAACAAAGATACATGTTACACATAAGATGGCGCGGAGTACGTGGAATCAAGTCGCTCCAAAGGAATACGGTTTTTATGCGAATGTGAACCCTGATGTCTCTCATCCGCGGTGGTCTCAGGCCAAAGAGCGTCCCTTGGGTGCATTCTTCAAAGAAAAGACACAGCTGTTCAATGGGTATGCGGACGAGGTCGCTGGCTTGTACAGCGGTATGGACTTACGAAAAAATTTTTAGACAAGACAGAGGGGATTTCTCTGTTGAGTTTTATGGGAAAGATATGAAAAAGATCATTTGGTTCGTCGCATGTTTACCGTTACTGTATATTACCTATAAGTTGGCCTGGGGATTTGAATACCCACGTTATGTCTCACACTTTATCTATCATCACGGCGGTGCTTTTTTAGGGACTTTTCCGCATGATCCTCTAAAGTTTACGGCAGATGTTTTGGGTATAACGTCCATACAGTTTTTAATAGCGACATTGGCGGTGACTCCCATAAAGTCTTATTTGAAACTCAATCTTGTCAAATACAGACGTCTACTTGGCCTGTGGGCCTTCGCCTATGCATTGATGCACGCACTCTTTTTCTTTATCGTTGATAATGAGGGCAGTCTCTCCATGATGTATCACGATATGCTCAAACGTCCATTCGTTTTTTTCGGGGCTATTGCTTTTTCTATTTTATTGATGATGGCTGTCACTTCTCATAAAAAATTGTTCTCAAAATTTGTTAAATGGCATAAACTTGTCTACCTGGCTGCAGTCTTGATCTCCTTGCACTATATGATGAGTCAAAAAGTCATCGGGACGCAGGTGATGATCTATGTCGGGTTATTTGCCGGATTATTAGCCCTGAGGCTCTTAAAAAGGTAGGTCTTATGAGACCGGCTCTAGTGGTCAATAAAAGGGTAGAGCTGGTTGTTTGTTGAAATGAGTTTGGACGAGAGTGCGTTAATAATATTTTTATACATCTTGATAAAACCGGTCGCATTGCCGCAGTCAATCTCCTTCGCAATGGACATGGACAGGATAAAGGCATCATCAGAGGCTACGGTAGCCCGTGCTGTCCTTGACTCTCCCGTGATAGCTCCTATCTCACCAAATACCATTCCTTCACCCAGTGTGGTAAGGTGAGAGAAGGGATCATCCCCCTCTACGTTCTCGTTATAACCGTAGATATCTACCTTTCCATTGACGATGTAATAGATCTCTCGTCCAAAATCCCCCTGTTCAAAGATATGCGTTCCTTTTGTGGGACGTAAGAACTCTGAAGCATGTGTCAGTGAAACGATCTCTTCATCACTTAAATTATCAAGGAAGTGGATTTTTTTTCGCACAGCGAGCAGCATGCTCACCTCGCGGGAGAGTTTGTCCCTGTTAAGCGGGTCAATAGAACCGCCGGGAGTAAGAAGTTTGTTGAGTTTGTCATATTTCATGATGACAACAGAGGGGATGACGGCGTCCTCCAAGAGTATGATTTTGTCCATCTTGTAATCGACAACTTTTTGAAGAAAGTCTTTTGGCTCTTCTAAAAACTGTTCCGGTAACAATATCTCGTCTGAACTGATAGGAAGGCTCATAAAATCCTCATAAAAACAAGCGATGATAGATAGATCTATCTAACGACTTATGTTATTTGCAAATATTATACAGTGAGAATATTGAACACAGATTAAACCTTTTGAAATATTGTTTATATTAACAATAAGACTATGTTATACTTTGAAAAAAAAGGAAGCAGGCATCAAGAGATATGAACTTGTAATATTAGGTGCGGGAGCCAGCGCATTAATGCTTGCTGCTCACTTATGTAAAAGCGGTGTAAAAGGCATCGCCGTCATCGATCATAACCCTCGTGTAGGAATGAAGATCAAGATATCGGGCGGTGGAAAATGCAATGTGACAAACCAAGATGTTTCAGATGATAACTATTTGGGCGAATCAGAGTTTGTCAAGGCGGTGCTGTCCCGGTACACGCCCGCCGAGCTTTTGCAGTTTTTAAAACAGAAGGGAGTGATCCCAAAGATACGTTCCTTTGGACAATACTTTTGTCAAAAAAGTGCAGATGAGGTGATCGATGTGCTCAAGGCTGAGGCACAATGTGCGAAATACTTGCTTTCAAACAAGATCCTTAGCGTCGTTGAAGAGAAGGGTGAATACCTTATCAGCACGGACAAGGACAAGATAGTTGCCAAACACCTTGTTGTTGCGACCGGGTCGAGTGCCTACCCCCAAGTCGGAGGAAGCGATGTCGGCTTAACGATAGCAAAGGGCCTTGGGCACACTGTGGAAGCGTTCTCTCCGGTACTTGTCGGATGGACAGTACAAAAAGAGCAGTTTTGGATGAAAGAGTTAAGCGGCATATCTACATGGGCAAGTATTGATGTGGGGCATAAGAAGCTAAGTGGAGACCTTCTGTTTGCACATAAAGGTATCAGCGGGCCTGCTGTGTTATCAGCCTCCTTGTATTGGAAAAAGGGGCTGGTAAAGGTGGACTTTTTACCCAACACGACACTTGAAGCGCTACTCAAGGACAAGAAGAAACAGGTCTCATCGCAGCTACAACTCTCAAAACGTCTGAGTAAAAAACTCTTAGAAAGTATCGGTGTCGAAGACAAGCCGGTACATAAGTTAAACAAAGACGAGTGGAACAAGCTGGCGCTGCTGAAAGCCTATGCGATGTCCCCGGCCGGGACGTTTGGTCTTAAAAAAGCAGAAGCATGTCGAGGTGGAGTGGATACATCCGAGATAAATTCTGATACAATGCAAAGCAGACTACACGAAAACCTCTATTTTATCGGTGAAGTTCTTGACGTTACAGGAGAGCTTGGTGGATATAATTTTCAGTGG
>JBFEXN010000177.1:0-3361 GCA_041562655.1 Sulfurimonadaceae bacterium | reverse complement strand
AAGGTATTATTGGGTCATCGTCGATATCATCCCTAAAAGAGATGACAAGGGTGATATCATAGGCTACATGGCCTCAAGAAAAGTACCAGATGATAGTTTTGAGTCAACCAAGACACATTACAAAAAACTCCTTGAAGCAGAAAAGACTCTGCGAATCTGATCTAAAACGGTTTGACGATCACCATCGCTACGATAAGAAGCAGCAGTATCGTTGGTGCTTCATTATAAAAACGGAAGAACTTTCCACTTTTGTCACATGCATCTGTTAGAAGTTTTTTATAGTAGTGGCCCATAGAGAAAAAATACCCTATCAAAACAAGAACTAAAGTCAGTTTGGCATGCAGCCATCCACCACTTTGAAAAAGACCAGGATTTAGAGCTATCATCGCTATTCCCGATATCAAGGTCGCCCAAAACGATGGGATACCAATAGCGTAATAGATCTTTCTTTCCATCACTTTGATCACCTTGATGAAGTCTTCATTCTCCCTGTTCTCTGCATGATACACGAAGAGTCTTGGCATATAAAAAAGTACGGCGAACCATGCTACCATCGATACAACATGAAACCATTTTATCCAGTCGTAATATTCCATTGTAATCCTTTTTACACTTATCTAAGCTCGCATTATACGACAATTCACTATAATTTCACCAATTATTAACAAGGATAATTTGTGAAAGTATTAGCAGGCATTCAACCCTCAGGTGATCTACATATAGGAAACTATTTCGGCTCTATTAAAAAGATGATAGAACGACAAGAGAGTGACAGTGTCTATGCCTTTATCGCAAATTATCACGCCATGACGACCGTCAGTGACGGACCTCGATTGGCTGAGCTTACCATGCAGGCGGCAACTGACTTTTTAGCATTGGGAATCGATCCTGAGAAGACGATGTTCTGGGTTCAGTCCGATGTCAAAGAGGTCCTTGAACTCTACTGGGTACTTTCGCAATTCACACCGATGGGATTTTTAGAACGGGCGCACTCTTACAAAGACAAGGTAGCCAAAGGGATCAATGCCAACCATTCTCTTTTCTCATATCCTGTTTTGATGGCAGCCGATATCTTACTCTTTGATTCTGAGATGATACCGGTGGGAAAAGATCAGATACAGCATGTTGAGATCGCCAGAGACATGGCTATACGTTTTAACAATGAGTATGGGGATATCTTTCATCTTCCTGAACATCAGGTCGATGATGAAGTCGCGACCGTCCCAGGTATTGACGGGGCGAAGATGTCAAAGTCCTACGGCAATACGATCAATATCTTCGGGGAAGAGAAAAAGATCCAAAAGACGATTAAAAAGATCGTGACAGACACCACACCGTTGGAAGAGCCTAAGGATCATGCGAGCTGTAATATCTATGCCATCGCCAAACTCTTTTTGGACAAGAACGGACTTGAAGCTTTTGAAGAGCGTTATAGAACACCAGGTGAAGGCTACGGTCACTTTAAACTCTATCTTCACGATGTCATGTGGGAGTACTTCAGACCATACAGAGAAAAACGCGAATATTATGCTACCCATCAAGACGAAGTCCGTGATATCCTCAAGTTTGGTGCCAACAAAGCACGTAATATCGCCGTAGAAAAAATGGAGATAATACGCTCTAAGACCGGTATAGCTTACTAAATTATAAAACTATAAGTCTTGACTTATAGTGCCCCTCTCTCCCTAATCTTTTTTCAGTAGAATTCTGCAATTTTATATAGATAAAGGTTACCAATATGTTTCAAGTAAATGTACCTCAGCAATGCGGATGTTTTAGACGAAGTGGAAAAGAAGCTTCATTAAGTTTTGAAAGCAAAGACGAGGCATTGATGCACGCACAAGAGATGGTGCATATGATGAATAATGAATTTTGTAAAAAACACAACTTTAATGTTGTCGAAGACGGAAATCAGTTTATTATATTAATGAGTGCAGGCCGTTAGGCAATGAGAAGAGGTTCTACACCTCTTACTCCAGGTTCATCACCTTTTTACTCACCAACATCTTCTTGCTCCAAATCTCCTCTTTCAGATCCAGTATCTGTACGATGTCATCATTCACCAGACGAAATGACACGACTACCTTTACTTTTTTTGCACCCTCAGGAACGCTCATTCTATAGACCTTTTTGCCCTTGGCCGGAATAAACTCGTTTTCAATTATTTCGGTCGCACAGTGAGGTACGCTCTTCTTTTTTCGCTTGTTTAAAAACTGCGACGTTAGCGACAGTGTCTGGACTTCATACTCTTTTTTGCCGAAGAACTTTACCTCAACAATGATCTCACGTCCACCATACCCTGTCGGAACGCTATGCGGATTAGGGTTGTCAAGCCTTATCTGCAGTTTATTATCAACTGATCTCAAAGACAGGTCCAAAGCACCCTTCAACAACTCTGGGGAGTGGGCTCCTTGAAAACCGTGCTTACGTATAAGACGTTTTTTAGGCTTGCCATTGTTTGCGGGAAGTGTCGATGCGTAGCCCTCTTCTTGTTCACTCATATGACAGTCGATGCACAGCTTTGCCTCTTTTTGTTGTTCATACTCTTCTTGAGTGTTTGAGAAGATGTGTCCGTTGACCGAACGATTGTTGGCATGACACACAAAACATAACTTGTTTGGATCGCTGCTCATAAAATCACGCTGCTCTGTCTTGTGATAAGGAGATCTTGCATCAGAAAAAGGTCCGCTCATCTTGCCAGGCTTCATCCATTCGACAAGACCTATCCCTCTGATACTGGAATCCGAGTCATCATGTATTGTGTCAATGTTATGACATACGGCGCAATTTATCCCCTCACTAAGGTTATCATTCTCAATGGCCTCATGTATCTTCGAACTGCTGCTTAACCCCATGACTGCAGCGACTTCATCATGAACAGAGGTTTCGGTAACAGAGACACGTGGATTGTGACAACGGGCACATTCGACCTTTAAGGTA
Source organism: Sulfurimonadaceae bacterium (assembly GCA_041562655.1). Taxonomy (GTDB): domain Bacteria; phylum Campylobacterota; class Campylobacteria; order Campylobacterales; family Sulfurimonadaceae. The sequence continues at coordinate 421 of JBFEXN010000177.1, read as the reverse complement.
TCAATGCTCTTGGTACGCATCTTCCTCGCCATATATTCAATCGTCTTTTGAAAATACTCATCATTGTCATAATGTGACATCGCATGCCAGGACTCTTTCCACTCTTTTACTATATGACTGTGACAGGACACACACTTCTCACTTCGCGCAAACTTGTCATCCAAAGGAACGGGTTCTCCTGCAAAGAGAGTCAATCCAACAAACACAGCAACTATAAAACCTTTCATCACTTCCCCCACAATAAAATAATATAAGATTATAGCATTTAAAGCTTATACGAATTATACATGCTGATTATAAGTAAGAAGGCGCTTATCAGGGGTAATTGTTAGAAGGATAGAGCAGTTTTTTTCAATCAGACCCATGGTGATACATGAGTCATAGATCAGCGATGCAGGTCTAACCACACCATAAGACCCTT
>JBFEXN010000176.1:0-3370 GCA_041562655.1 Sulfurimonadaceae bacterium | reverse complement strand
CCAGATGAAGTTCTACTATTTTATTATACTCTTCTTTTAAGGCAGCAAAGGCTTTTAGCTTTTTACCCTTGAGTTTATTGGTTGCGATACGGATCACACGAGCAGGATTACGCGCATGTCCATTTTTGTACAGTCCGAAATGCAGATGGGGACCGCTGGAGAGTCCTGTGCTGCCGACATACCCTATCACATCGCCTTTTTTGACATATTTTCCATTTCTCATGCCCTTTCTGAAGGCTCTTTGATGCGCATACAGTGTCATATATCCATCACTGTGCTGTATTTTGATCAATTTCCCATATCCACGTGTATAACCCGCAAATATAACACGACCGCTTCCTGCAGCTCTGATTGGCGTACCCGGACGCGCTGCATAGTCGACGCCAAGATGTGCCCTGTATCTCTTTAGTATAGGATGAAAACGACGTGTTGTAAACCCTGAACTGACTCTGGCGTTCTTCACCGGACGGTTGAGCATAAAACCTTCTGCTTCTATACCCTTTTCATCATAATATCGACCATCTGAATTCAGATAGATATAATGCTTCTTCTTATTCATCTCGATCATTGCCACTTGCAAGATCGGCATGCTAAAAGGTCTTCCAAAACGATATTTTTGCTCATAAACCATGACCAAACGGTCACCCTTGCGTAGATCACGTCGAAAATTCAAGGAGTTTTTAAAAGCATTGACAAACTGATGTGCAAGCTTCGTCGAACCTGTCGCCTTGACAATATCAAAGTACGGAGAGTTCTCTATCTCGACGGTAAACGCTTCTTGTTGAGTGGTATATACAATCGGGACAGCTTCAAACTTATATTGGTTCTTCTCTTTGTACAGATGCAGTTGCAGTTCATCACTGATCGGGATCAACACCTGTTCGATCGTATTGTTATTATCACGTAACAGTTGTACGTTTACTCCGGCATAGATCTCTTCCGTAATGGTCTGATCAGCCTTGTCAAGGTTATAATATATTTTCTGCGGAAGATTATGTCTTTCTAAAAAGTTTAAAAAAGACTCACCGTTTGTCCATTTCGAATATTCGACCTGTGATGCATATAAAATATAAGGCAGAAAAAGAAGTAAAAAAGATCTGATCATAAAACAATGCCTCTTGAAAAATTGGTGAAGAGTATCCAATCTTCACTTATCATCCAATAAATCTTACAAATTTAAATCCTAATTAGCCTTTAATTGTATTACAAGTATAATCCCCTCAATTATACATATAGAGGAAACTATGCGTCTTACCTTACTACTTGTTTTATTCACTAACTATCTTTTTGCGGTCATCAATGTACCTGTGCATACGAAGGTCCTTTCAATACATGATCAGGAGATAACGACACCGGCAGTAGAAGGTGCGCAGGTCGGTATGTTCGGAGCCGTTGTCCATTGGTTTGATGACACACACTCCACCGCCCTCTCTTGGGTAGAGATCAAAAAGATAGAAGACGACACTATCACACTTGATATGGTGCCTATACGTGCACTTGAGCAAAGTGCTCTACCAAGCGGAAAATGGGCTCCTGCTGTGGGCGATGAAGTCATACTTGGCTATAACTATCAGCGTGGTCTTTTGATCGCGCCAAACTCCAGTATCTACAAGAAGATCACACACTACCATCAAAACAGAAGCTGGATACACCCGGATATCTTTGCTGCAGCATTATCAAGTAACGGACACCCTACTCCACTGCGCGAAGATTTTTCCGCTGCATGCAGGGTAAACAACATCGGTATTGTCTCTTTTATGTTTGACAAGTCCATTATCACAGTTGATTGCCAAAGTTTTAAAATACTGCAAAACAAATCAACCTCTGTACGCGCGGATGAGCCTCAACTTCCTTTTTATAGTAGAGTCACGCATATTGAAGCAAACTGGTTTGGAGAGGGCAGTGATGAGCTTGAAGAGTATAGTCCACACTACATAACACTTATTGCAGAAAACAATCCGGATAACAAATGGATCCAGACCTATAAGACCGCACGTGAAGAGGCGACTTCAGACAATGAAGAGTCTTGGTTCGATTCTTGGTTTGAAAACACTGATATCAATGTAGAGATCGGACTGGAAAATGAAGATAATGAGATAAATAGAGGAGCGCAAGAATGAAAAAAGAACATTTCAATCATTTTAAAAACATAGTCGGAGAAGAGAACATCTATGATGACAAGGCACATCTCATTGCCTACTCTTATGATGCGACACGAGAACATTTTGAACCTGATGCTGTTATCTTCCCTCGTCACGAAGAAGATATATCTCAGATCCTGAAGTACTGTAATGCCAACAATATCATCATTGTCCCTCGTGGTGCAGGAAGTGGGTTTACCGGTGGAGCGATCCCTTCTGAGGGAGGTATTGTCTTAGCTTTTGAAAGACACATGAACAAGATCCTTGAGATCGATATGCAAAACATGGTTGCCGTTGTACAACCGGGTGTTATCAATATGGACCTTCAAAAAGCTGTTGAAGAAGTCGGTCTGTTCTATCCACCAGACCCAGCCAGTCAAGACTACTCGACTATCGGTGGGAACGTCAATGAGAATGCCGGTGGAATGCGTGCCGCCAAATACGGTATCACCAAAGACTACGTCATGGCGATTCGCGCCGTACTACCTAACGGTGATATCATCAAAGCCGGAAAACGCACTATCAAAGACGTTGCCGGTTACAATATCGCAGGTATTCTTATCGCCTCAGAAGGCACTCTTGCCGTCACAACAGAAGTGACACTGAAACTTCTTTCAAAGCCAAAGCTTACCAAGACAGCCATGGGAATCTTTCCTACGGTAACGGAAGCGATGGAAGCTGTTTACAAGACAATGGCCGGTGGCGTCACACCTGTTGCCATGGAGTTCCTGGACAATCTTACGATTCGCGCTGTTGAGCAGACCTATAATAAAGGTCTTCCTGTAGACGCAGGTGCTATTTTGGTAACAGATGTCGATGGAAATCTGGATGACGACTTAAACTTCCAACTCGACCTTATTGAAAAGATCTTTAAGGAAAACGGATGTTCTGAGTTCAAACGCGCTAAAAATGAGGCGGAAGCAGCTGATCTATGGTTTGCACGTCGTAACGCAAGCCAATGTCTCTCTATCTACGGGTCTAAAAAACTTAATGAGGATGTCACCGTACCTCGAGCTGTATTGCCTGAACTTCTAGAAAAGTTCTATGCTATCGCAGACAAGTATAATATCAACATCCCGTGTTTCGGACATACCGGTGATGGGAATGTACATACCAATGTCATGGTTGACGGTTCGGACCCAGAACAGGTCAAGATCGCCTATCAAGCTATCGAAGAGGTCTTTCAGGCAACGGTTGATCTTGGAGGTACACTGAGCGGAGAGCATGGT
>JBFEXN010000175.1:0-3380 GCA_041562655.1 Sulfurimonadaceae bacterium | reverse complement strand
TGTGATTACAAGAGCAACGAAAGATTCACACAGTATGAAAATAGAAATATAACTGAAATGCTTTCGGCTAATTTTACATGTGAATATAAAGAAGACGGTAAGCCTATAAGTAATGATTCAAAACAGGAAATATGGATACTCTCTATCGATTATGTTGGTGCAATAACAATGACGCAAAAAGGTAAGGATAATGTACTGATTGCTCAGCCTACAGGGGGAAGTTATATTAAGCCCAATGGACAAAGAACCAATTTAACAACAAATATTGCCGGTTATACGTGGACTCAAAATAGAAATGGTAATGTTGAAAATGTCGCTGCAATATCAGTGAAAGAAGAACCACCTCGTATTTGGTTGCAAAATGGGAACTCCGATTATCTAAATAATATTCTAGCCATGGCAAATACAGGATTATTGATATACCAATGGGAGATTCAGCATTAAGATTTTAATGAAACTTAGTGAAATACTCGATTTTCTTTTATCAAATATATGCTTTTCTTACCAATCTGTTAAAGAGGAAAATGGGTCTATTATGAATCACTATTCAGTGAGAGATGTTTGATATCTTTATTTTGTATGTTTTTGTACAATACAAGAAAAAATAATCGAAATTGCTTTAAGTTTTAAAAGATTTAGTGACCGTTTTTGGTGACGTTTTAATTTCAATGGCTTGTGAATGCCGTAAATAAGGGGTTTTAAGATGCAAGTAAGAGTTTATTATGAAGATACTGACATGGGTGGCATCGTATACCATGCAAACTATCTTAAGTTTTGTGAAAGAGCTCGTAGTGAGTATTTCTTTCAAGAGGCAAAGACTCCCCATATTGAGGGAGGGGAGTTTGTCGCTGCCAGCATGGAGGCAAAATTCAAAGCATCTGCCAAATTAGGCGATATATTAGAGGTCAAGACTGAAATCCTGAGTCTAAAAGGAAGCTCTTTGGTCCTAAAGCAGTGTGTATATAAAGAAGAGGTCCTGCTTTTTGATATGGATATCAAACTTGCTTTTGTCAAAGAGGGAAAGATCGGACGTATGAGTATGCAAGCGCAAGAGCATTTACGGGAGCTTTTTGAGAAGAAGATCTAAACGATTCGCAAGGTCTACGTTCTCTTGTGCGACACGTTAGATCTCTTCAGCTGTCTCTTCTTCAAATGCATCAACGGTGATAAAACGAGAAAAAGTAGGCTTGACGATAGAGATAGGGTATTCGATCTGGTTTTGGATCATCTCTTGAGGATACTCTCTGTGCGCCGATGTGATAAGATGATAGAAGTAGTCTGCCCCGATCGTCGTCGCATAGTTGATCCAGTCATACACGATATTGTTTTGCAGCAGCGAATTGGACTCAATCATCACATTGTTATGGTAGTTGATAGAGTTTGCGATGATCATGTTCTCCCTGTCTTTTGGTTGGGTCAGAAGCAGTAGCTCTGGATTGTAGTTTATCTGTGTGGAGAGTACATTGGATGTGTTTACATCATACAAGGTGAGTTGAGACATCACCATGGCACTTTTTACGACAGGTGTGTTAAGAAGAAATGAACCCTCTTGTATTTTCAGGTTCTCATCGAGTTGTGCTTGAAGGTTAGATGTGTGTTTTGCGATCGCAAATGAGAAAAACTTAGGCTTACTTGCATAGCTGATATTCAAGTCATGCATCTCTTCAGCACTTAGCTCCTCTCCCTCTTCGTTTTTGAAGACAACACGGTCCTGGGTGATATTTTGATCAAAGGCGTGTAGGTATTCCTCTTTTGTTATCTGTGTGAGCTTCTTGCCCAGGGTGTTCTGGTCATAAAAGACTGTCAGGGGGGTGGAAGCATAAGGCATGAGACTTTGCATCTGCTTCTTATAGTTGATCCCGCCATAATAGGCATAGTCAGTGGAGATATTCATATCATCTTTGTGTATTGTAGGAAAAAAGATGTGCATTGGTAGGTCCAGTGAGGCTACGTTATAGGCACCTTTGAGCGTCAGTGGAGCAATCACATGGTGAAAATCATCTTCTTCTATCTTCTTGAGTACTTTTTCAAGCTCTTCAGGCTCCTCAGACTCCGCATGATAGGTCTTAAGCTCAAAGGCACGGTTCTTTGTCAGATAATAAGCAAAGGCTGCATTTGTCGTAGAATAGGCATAGCGTCCGATGACTTTATAGGGTAAGAGCATGGCGATCTTGAGTTCAGTGTACTGACGCATACGTTCAACATTGAACAAGGCGGTCTGGATAAGCAAGACATCATTGAGTGTAGGGTCTTCTATCTTGTCTTTTGCATGGGCTAAGAAACTGAAAAAACGTTCATCTTCTATCATCTGGTATAGACACTCGTTGTCACACTCTTGTGTATCGGTATTAAGTATATAGGTCTTTGGCAGTGGGATGGATGAAACAAGAAAGCTTTGCGCTTGTAGCAGAATAAAAGTCAATGATAAAAACAGAAGGTGTTTCATTTATAATAATCCTTTGATGTTAACCAGGTCGGCCATTGTACACTTTTTTAGTGAAGGGTTGACTAATAGATGAGAAGGGTGGTAGATAGGGATCAATGTTTTGTCCTCATAAGGTATCTTTTGACCCCTTACGTTTTCAAAAGAACTGGCATCCTTTATCAGGCTGGTGTAGGCGAGCTCACCCAGTGTCACAATGACTTTTGGATTGATCAGCTCTATCTGTTTGAAAAGGTAAGGCTTGCAGCTGGAGAGTTCAGATTCCAAAATATTATGATGGTGGGACGGACGACATTTGAGGACATGCGCCAGGTAGATCTCATTTACACTGAGGCCCAGGACATTTTCGATCATCTTCTTCAGCGAGGCGCCTGAACGACCGGCAAAGCTGTCACTACTTTCATCTTCGATCATGGAGGGAGAACCGTCTATAAACATGATGTCGGCATGTGGATTGCCAAAACCGGTCATGACCTTCTTCCGGGATTTACTCAGATCGCACAAGTGGCATTGCGAGATCTGAGCGTGCAAACTGTTTAGATCAGAGGGAAGGGTCAATGAGAATGGTTCTTTGTCACTGTTGATACTTATGGGATCGATATATGAGAAGCCAAGTGATTTGTATCGGTAAAGTGATTTAAGCAGTACAAGATTTTGATATGACTTCAAACGCGATCCTAAATTTAATGTCTTAGTGTATCCAAGCGAGCGTTAAACGCATATAAAAATAATTATTTTTACTTTGTCTGCCATGACAAGAAAAGACATGGGGGCAAAAAGCTGAAAAAGCTGTTGCAAAATAATAGAACTTTTCCATGATATCTGATTTATGAACAGGTAATACAATGTAATTAATATAAACAAGAAAATTTAAAAAATAAATAGATAGAATGGTACAGAACATCACAACAGGGGAGAAGATGAGAAGATATGCATT
>JBFEXN010000174.1:0-3396 GCA_041562655.1 Sulfurimonadaceae bacterium | reverse complement strand
TGTGATGTAGCTCCGATGGAAAGTTTCCTTCGAGTGCATTGTCGTGCAAGAAGAGGTATCTCAAGGACGTGAGCAATCCAACGGTTGTTGGGACACTGCCTTCTATGGTGTTTTCTGCCAAGCTGATAATCTCCAATGTCGACATCAAGCTCCTGGATAAGATCAATCTCATCGATCAGGTCAAATCAAGTTATGCCATGATCGTCGGTGCTTCGCCTGTGGGTCATATTCCCATTGCCGGTATATACGGCGTCAGCGAAAACCATCTTTCCCACTATAAGCTTCAATCGGGAAAATATCCTACACACGGTGAAGTGCTGTTGGGAAAGACCTTGGCTAAGCAGCTAAGCGGAAGAAGCGTCAAGATAGGCAACAAGCGCTTCAAGATCTCTGGTTCATATACCAGTGACATCGGATTTGAAGAGGGCGGTGTTGTCATGCATGTAGATGATGCAGGTACCCTGTTCAGTCGTTCGGCATCTTTTATTCTTGTCTCTGCCACTTCACCCGCTTATACGAAAGAGATTCAAGATAAAATAGCAAAGCTAGACACGGAGATAGAAGTAAAGACGACACAAAGCTTTGTACAGGAATATAACCAGTTCAAGATCATCGAGAACTCCTCTCTCGTCATCTCTTCTCTTGCCTTTGCGATGGGTCTGATGGGGATTGCTTCGGTCATGAGTATGATCGTCAACTCACGAAAAGAGGAGTTTGGCATTATGCGGGCACTGGGAAAAAGTCGTTTTTTCATCATCAAGAACCTTTTCTTCGAGACGCTGTTCATGAGCATTTCTGCCTATCTCTTTGCCCTTGTCCTTAGTTGGCTGATCTTGCAGACCTTGCCTCATATCGAGATGCTCCAGGGCTATGTCAATGGTTCGCTATCCCCATCCGCAGCATTCTATGTTCTGGTATCGACATTGGCCATGGCACTGATCGGCGCACTGGTACCGGCATGGGTGGCTTCAAAGACTGATCCGATCATCTTGATCAATCAGGGGTGCTCATAATGATCAGAGCCCACAACATCTCTCACTTTTATGGACAAGAACAGGTCTTGCATGATGTCTCTTTGCAGATCGCCTCAGGTGACTTTGTCTTTTTAAGCGGTGAAAGCGGAAGCGGAAAGTCCACTCTCCTTTCTATTCTTTCGACCCTGCTGCATCCGAGTCAAGGCAAACTTTCTCTCGATGACAAAGCTATTCATGAGATCCGAGATATCGATGACTTCCGACAGAACAAGATCGGTTTTGTCTTTCAGTTTCACTATCTGATCAACTATCTCAGTGTCTATGAGAACATTGAACTCGCTGCACTGCCGACACATAAAGATAAGATCGATGATTTGCTTAGAGACCTTGGAATATTGGAACTCTCAAAACGCTATCCCAATGAGATCTCCGGCGGTCAGAGGCAACGTGTCGCACTGGCGCGTGCACTGATCAATGAACCCTCTATCATCTTTGCGGATGAACCTACAGGAAGCCTGGACTCCAAAAATACGCTGATTGTGTATGAACTCCTGGCAAAAGCCTCTAAAAATGGGACAACCGTTGTTGTCGCTTCACATGATATGCAGATTGAAAAATTTGCCACACAAACAATAAGGATGAAAGATGGACACCTTTCATAAACTGATCCACTCCATCGTCCCGGTCTGGGCATGGATATTTTTCGGTTCTGTTCTTGTTGGTGTAATCTATGCTGCCCAGCTTGTCGGATTTACACTTTTTGATGACACCCTTTTGCAACCGGTCAAGACACGTTCTCTGCACATAACACTTATGCTCTACGGACCGGTGATGTTAGCACTTTCGCTTCTGCCTTTTGCCTTGTTCGCAAAGGATAAGCTGGACCTTGACTCAGCCGTTGTCCCGCTGCGAAACTACTTTTTGCTCTGGCATCTGTTTTTGTTTATGTCCAGTGTCTCTATTCTTTTAGGGATACAAAGGGGTCTTCCTTTTTATGACTTTGCCTATGAGCTTAACTTTATCCTGGCTGCCTCTGGAATATTCTATATCATCGCCGTCTTTAACGTCATCAAACAGTATGAGGTACCCCCGTTATGGGTAAGCGTATCAAAGGCACTGATCTTTATCGCACCGATCTCACTTCTTGTCCTGATGAACCCAAGCTATGGCCAGGTCGAGAAGACACTTTCAGGTCCGCATGGTGACAACACCCTGGGTATGAGTTTCACCCTTATACCTCTGTTTTACCTTATGATCAAGCTACATGCCAAAGAAAACTTCAAAGCAGCCTGGGATATCCTTTGGATACTTCCTTTGGCCGCTTATGCTCTGTCTGTCGGCCTTCGTATCTTCAGAGGTGAACTCTCTTACGGTGAGGAGTGGGTCTTTCAATGGATGACATTTGCTTACGCACCACTTCTGATCAAATGGTGTAAAGATGCCAAACTCACCGTTTCTAATGCTCCCTATCTTGTCATCTCTGTCTGGGCCTTCTTGTTTGTCATGGTAGAGGGTAATGTTCTTTTTATTCCGGAACTTAGATGGCTCTTTCACAGAAACGACCTCATCGTAGCGCATGCGCATGTCGCTATCGGACTGGGTATCGTCTTTATGGCCTTGAGCGTATTGAGCTACTTTTATACACTTCCCAAAAAGTTTGCCCACTTCTGGCTTTATATCATCGGGCTTATCTTTGTGCCACTAAGTGTTGCAGGCTTTGTTGAAGCAGACCTTCTGCAACTTGATGTGACGCTGCTTTGGTGGATACGTCTTATAGCCGGAATACTTTCCATCATAGGTCTGAGCTATTTCATATTCAAAAAGATAAACTATGCCAGACCCTCTTTATTGCAGCTTTACCACTTGAATGGCTTTGCTTCCGATGGCATCGGCGCGGTCATACTATTTCTTTTTGGTACATATTTATATGGACTTTTGGGCTTTGCTTTTGATGTGCACTATTATCTCGTCTTTGGGTTTATGGGCTTTGTCGGTATATTGCATCTTATCGGAATCTATTCCCATGGCCATTTTCTAGCACAACTTAGTTCATTGGCACGCCTTATCACGGGTAGTGTTTTTCTATCTCTGTTCTATGCGGGAAGTATTGATATGCTAGGCCTCTTTGTCGGTGTGTATGATATCTCCTATGCCCTGCTCTATCTTCTTTTTAGGCAGCGTCTATGATCCACTCTTTTGCCCTTGTATTTCTGCTCGGATTTGAGCTGAGTTTTTATCTTCTAATCGTCCAGACGGGTATTGCCGAGCATTACCAATCTGATCTTATAACCCTGTTTCCACTTTTTGCCGGAGGCGTCACGGGTACTGTTTTGAGTGGCTATAAATGGGGGAGGGTTACCAATCCCGTACATAAGACAATCATCGCCTTGAGCTTACAACTTGCGCTCTCTTTTTTATATCC
>JBFEXN010000173.1:0-3448 GCA_041562655.1 Sulfurimonadaceae bacterium | reverse complement strand
AGAGATACTCAAAGGGGTAGACCTTAATATTGTAAAAGGCAAGACCACTGTAATCCTTGGTGTCTCAGGTGGGGGTAAATCGACGATCATCAAGCATATTGTAGGGCTTCTTTCCCCCGATAAAGGCCAGATAGTAGTGGATGGAAAGCAGATCGTAGGGTGTGGTGAAAAGGATATGCGTGCTATCCGTAAAGAGGTCGGTTTTCTTTTTCAAAGCGGGGCACTTTTTGATAGTATGAATGTCTTTGAAAATGTTGCTTTTCCTCTGCGTGAGCATACCAAACTAAGTGAAGAAGAGATCCATAAGAATGTCTTTTCAAAACTTTCAATGGTGGGGCTAAAGCCGGATGATATCTCTACGTTATTTCCCGATGAACTCTCTGGTGGTATGCGTAAACGTGTCGGCCTGGCACGTACGATCGTACTTGAGCCTAAGATCATCCTCTATGATGAGCCGACTTCGGGACTGGACCCTGTCACCAGTGATCATATTACGCAGATGATCATCAAACTGCAAGCTGAACTCGGTGTGACATCAGTGCTCATCTCTCACGACATCAGTGAGAGCTTTAAGGCTGGTGATTATTTTGCTATGCTTTTTGATGGAAAGATTGTGGCCTATGGGGATGAAGAGACGATTAAAAGTTCTGAGCATCCTGCTGTACAACAGTTCTTACACGGTCGAAGTGAAGGTCCTATCCAGTTCGCCTAAGGAACAGGTGTCTTTTCTACTTCTGGTAATAGCTAATACCCCTTTCGGTCAGTTTTTTAAAATCGCATATCCCATGAATACGGTCTGCATGACCAAGAAACAGCAAACCTCCGGGAGCCAGTCTCTCATAAAAGATTCTCTCCGCCTTATCCTGTGAGTTTTTATCGAAATAGATAAGCATGTTACGAGAGAATATGACATCAAAGTTATCGAGCCCGTAAGGAAACCGATCAAAAAGATTCATCTGCTGAAAATGTACATGTCTTTGAAGTTCAGGGATTATCTCATAGCGGTCTTTATCGACCTGAGTGAAATATTTACTCTTGAGGCTCTGTGGCAATTGATAAAGACGTCTATGAGAGAAGGTACCGGACTCTGCTTTGTTGATCTCATCTGTGTTGATATCGATACCGTATATTTCAATATCGTTTATACTGATGCCTGCTTCAAGCATCGCTATGAGCAGGGAAAATGGCTCTTCACCGCTTGCACAGGGGACGCAAAGGGTTTTGACACGATGGTGTTTTTCTTTGAGCAGAGAAAGAAAGAGTTCTATTTGAGAGAGTTCTCTATAAAAGTAGGTCTCCGAGGTCGTCAGCAGATTGATGAACTCTTGATAAAGTTGCTTGTCCTGTTTGATAGCAGCAAGGAAGTCGTGATGCTTGGTGTACCCTTTTTCCTCAAAAAAAGCTTTGACTTTGCGTTCAACGATATCTTGTTTCTCTTGAAACTCAATGCCGGTAGTCTGATAAAAATACTCCAGTAAGGCGTGAAATGACATGTTGATTCCTAAAACTTTTTGATCTTTTCTATAATCTGCTCCAAGCTGAGTATTTCACAACTCGCCCCAAGTTCGACAGCCGCCTTTGGCATGCCGTAAATAATACTGCTTTGTTCACTTTCACTGACACAGTGCGCTCCTAGTTTTTTTAAAGCCAGCATCCCCCTGGCCCCATCATCACCTATACCTGTCAATAAACAAGCAAGTATCTCAAAGTTTGCATGTAGCTTGGAGGCGGTAAGAAAAAGGGCATCTACCGAGGGAGAATAGTGGCTTGGTTGTGTACACTTTTGCAGGTGTAGACCTTTATCATGGTCTGCGTGCAGGCTTGTGATGTTTTTATAGGTGAAGACGACACTGCCTTCTTGTATGCTCTGGTTCTCTTGCGCCTGGATAACAGTGCACTGACTGATATCATTGAGGTGCTTGATCATCGAAGGTAAAAAAATTGAGTCGATGTGCTGAGCGATGATAATTGTCGAAGAGAGGGCTTGTGGAAGTTGGGAAAGTATCTTTTCCAAATGGCCCGGACCCCCTGTTGAGGAACCGATAAGAATAAGTTTTTTCTTCTTCATATATCCATTTTAGTCAGAAAAGATTAGAGTGAATTTAAAAAGACAGGGCAGTACTATTTTTTAGGACGGTTGACATCCCCAAAACGTGCTTCCCACCATTCGTGTGCAGAGGCAGATTTCTCACGAATATCCTCTTCTTTAAAACTGTATTCATAATTGTTGCAATACTCCAGTATCGACTGGTAGGCTGCATTGATCTGCGCACTCATCTCTTGGGCTGTTTTTAGATCATCAGGGTTTTTGTCAGGATGCCATTTTTGCATTAGATTACGGTATCGTTGTTTGATTTCAAAAAGCGTCGCTTTGTTTGAGAGGCCAAGGAGCGTTTTGGCCTTAAGGAGTGTGTCACTAGAGCTCATAGTGTCTCTTTTTCTTTAATTAGAGACTACACAAGGTATGAAAACCTTATTAGTCTTTTTGTTGGCGCATATAGGTCGGAACATCAAGGAATTCATCGCGACCATCAAAGTCTTCTCCACCTACTACTTTAAGAAGAGGACGTTGGATGTGAATCTGTTTCTGCTCAGCTGGAACGTCAAACTCGGCATTGTTAGTTGCGTTTCCACCTTGATTCAGTTCTTTCTCAAAACCGGTTGCCACAAGAGTAATACGTACATAATCTTGAGCCAACGTATCATCTGTCGTTGTACCAAAGATGATATCAGCATCTTCGTCTGCTGATTCTTCGATCACCTGCATCGCATCGTTCATCTCGATAAGAGGAAAATCGGGGTGCATATGGAAGTGTACGAGTACACCCATCGCTCCATTGATTGACATGTTGTCTAGTAAAGGTGACTCGATGGCAGATTTGATCGCTTCGTAGGCTGCATTCTCACCTTGGTGAACACCAACACCCATCAATGCCATACCACGATGAGACATAACTGTCTGAAGGTCAGCAAAGTCAAGGTTGATATCATTCGCACCCGATGAAAGGATGACACCAGAAGTACCGCTAACGGCCTGAGCAAGAACAGAGTCGACCATTCTAAAACTCTCTTTGATACCCATGTTTCTGTCTACGATAGAAAGAAGTTTGTCATTAGGGATAACAACGATAGAGTCAGACTCTTTTTTAAGCTCTTCCAAACCTGCCATAGCGACTTTCATACGTTTTCGCTGTTCAAACATAAATGGCTTGGTCACAACAGAAATAGTTAAAGCTCCGACCTCTTTGGCAATTTTTGCAATCACCGGTGCTGCACCTGTCCCTGTGCCACCGCCAAGACCAGCAGCTACGAAGACAATGTCTGCACCTTCAAGAGCGTTGCGGATGTCGTCATACGATTCGATTGCCGATTCTTTACCAACTTCCGGTTTCATACCGGCACCAAGACCTTTGGTGAGTTTTGCACCGAGCTGGATCTTTGTACATGT
>JBFEXN010000172.1:0-3486 GCA_041562655.1 Sulfurimonadaceae bacterium | reverse complement strand
CTGCAAGACGTGCAACAAGTACATCAAAGTCAAAAGGTTTGCGAATATAGTCATCAGCACCTGCGTTTAGTGCTTCGATCTCACTCTCGTTATCGTCGCGAGCAGAGATAACAACAACACAAGTCTTTGGTGTGTTTTGTTTGATGTTACCGATAATATCGATACCGTTTCCATCTGGAAGCATCCAGTCCATCAGTACTAAGTCGTAATTACGAATATCAAGATAGTATTCACCATCTTTTACATTTTCTACAACATCACTTTGGTAACCGAACTCTTTTAGTCCCTCAGCAAGTGTTTTGTTTAGTGTAACTTCATCTTCAATAATAAGAATGCGCATCTAGCGTCCTCACAGGTAAAATTTTGATGGGATTATAACACAGTTTTAGAAAAATTTAAAGTTTTTTTTAGAAAATCTTAAAATTTCTTTCAGTAATTTTTAACTTTAGAGACAGAAACCCGACAATTAGGGAGGATGTCCGGTTTTGAGATCTTGATAAATAGGCGTTTAATCGTAGGAAATTTGGTTGTGATAGTAGAAAAGAGCTCATTTAGAGCTGTCTCGATAAGCTCATACTTTTCTTCTTGAAGATGAACTTCTATAAGGGCGGCAAGGTCAGCATAGTTGATAAATGTGTCAATATAGTCGTAGTCAAGTTCAAGGTCGACAATGACTTCTTGCGGATTGTGGCGCTCTTTCTCCAAGAGGCCGATAATACATTTAAACCGAAGCTCTTCAATATGAATAGTCATCGTCTGTCTATATCACTTTTTTCTCTTCGCCCTTGATCATACGAATAATATTAGGGATATGTTTATAGACGATGATAAAACCAATGATCAGTATAGGTGCGTGCGGGGTGTCTGCATGCAGTACAAACGATGCCGCTACCAGAGCTACCAGAGCGATAAGCGATGAGAGTGATGATATCTTCAGTGTCTTAGCTGCGATGAACCAGACAGCAAAAGCGATAGCAGTCTCTACAGGAAGCATAACTGCCAGTACCCCTAAGGCTGTGGCAACACCTTTACCACCTTCAAACATAAGATAGACACTAAAACAGTGTCCGATGACAGCAAGAACCGCGATGGCCCAAAGTGTGGACTCGGGCATATTCATCATGATGGCAACTACCAACACAAGGATCCCCTTGAGTGCATCAAGTGCCAAGGTGGCCGCACCAAGTTTCTTTGCCAGGGAAGGGTTAGTCTCTTTGACAACACGCAGGACATTCGTCGCACCGATACTTTGAGACCCCGACTCTTTAATGTTTACACCTGCAAAAAACTTAGCCAGTAAAAGGCCAAAAGGAATAGCACCGATTAAATAGGCTGCTAAATAAAACTGACCGTTGATATTAAACAAGATTTCCATATTGCTCCATGTTTGCTAAGCCTCTGAAATGTAAGGAGAACTTAGATTGCTTATAGTGACGAAAGTGTAGTGAAAATTTTGTTATACTTGCATTAATTATTTAGAGTAGGAAGAATTTTGCACTATACACAAGAAGAACTTGTACAAAAGATAAAAGCCCTGAAAGAGAAGCTCAGCGTAACGATAGTCGCGCACTTTTATCAAAGAGATGAAGTCTTTGAGATGGGCGATATCACGGGTGACAGCCTGGAACTTGCAAAAAGGACGATGGATGATGATTCTGAGTTTGTACTTTTTTGCGGTGTTGGCTTCATGGGACAAAGTGTAAAAGTCCTGAGTCCGGAAAAACGTGTAGTCATGCCAAAGATAGCCTGTTGTGCTATGGCCAGGATGATCGATTCACTCTATTTTGATGACTCGGTCAAAGCGATGAACGCACAAGGTATTGCTACTGAAAATATCTTGCCAATCACCTATATCAACTCGAATGCGGATGTCAAGGCAAAAGTAGGGCAGATGGGTGGTATGGTCTGTACCAGTTCAAATGCCAAAAAGATCATTACCACAGCACTTAAAGAGGGCAAAAAAATACTCTTCGTCCCTGATCGTTGTCTGGGACAGAATATTGCCAACCAGATGGGGCTGAAATCAGCTGTCATTGGAATTGATGAGAACCTGGCTGAAGCGGACATCATCTGTTATGACGGTTTTTGTTCTGTCCACCAACTCTTTACGGTGGATGATATCAAGTTTTACAGAAAAAAATATCCGGGTATTAAGATCGTGGTGCATCCGGAGTGTGATCCCGCGATCTGTGCGCAGGCTGACTTTGTCGGTTCTACGTCCCAGATCATCAAATATATTGCAGATGCCGATCCTGAGCAGAAGATAGCAGTAGGAACAGAGTTTAATCTGGTCAATAGACTACGTCCAAAAAACACGTATGTGCTTTCATCTACCAAGCCAGAATGTCCGACGATGAACGAGACGACCCTTGAAGATGTCTATCTGACACTCAAAGCCATTGAGGATGGGGAACCGATCAACGAGATAGAAGTCGACCCGGAAACGGCTAAGTGGGCAAAGGTCGCACTTGATAGAATGATGGCCCTGTAGGAGACTGAGTATTATGATCAAAGAGTTTGTACAAGAAGTATTAGCCGAGGATGTCGGGCGAGGAGACCTCTATGCGCTTATCTCCAAACCCGTTTCTGCCAGTGCAAGAATCATTGCCAAGAGTTCAGGTGTTTTCTCCGGACAGATATATGCAGACACGCTTGCTGAGTTAGAAGAATTTGAGATCATATGGCATGTCAAAGACGCTGAGAGTTTTGAAAAAGGTGCGCTGATAGCTGAGTTGAGAGGAGACTCTCATACACTTCTGCGTATAGAGCGGACGCTGTTGAACATGGTCTTGCACGCGAGTTCGATCTCTACGTATACGAATACGTTTGTAAAACTCATCGCGCCTTATGGCACGAAACTTTTAGACACACGTAAGACGCGTCCTCAGCTTCGTGTCTTTGAAAAATATGCAACACGTATGGGTGGTGCCGTTAATCATCGTCTTGGCCTGGATGATTGTCTGATGTTGAAAGATACCCATCTTAAGACAATCAGTGATATCAATGCCTTTATGAAAGAGGCGCGTAAAAAGATACCTTTTACCTCTAAAATCGAGATTGAAGCCGAAACGTTCGAGCAGGCAAAAAGCTTTATGCAAGCGGGTGCTGATATTGTGATGTGTGATAATATGACACCTGAGCAGCTCAGTGAGGTAGTCGCGTATAAGAAAGCAAACTATCCAGATGTGTTACTTGAAGCCAGTGGAAATATTTCCCTCGATACAATTGAGAGCTACGCAAAGACAGGGGTTGATGCGATCAGCTCGGGTGCCCTGATCCATCAGTCTAAGTGGATTGACCTTTCGATGAAGATGGATTGAGAGTCATCGGAGCAATAAGTGGCTGACGATCAGGAAAAGACAGAAGAACCCACCGATAAGAAGATCGAAGATGCCCGTAAAGAGGGGAATGTACCTAAGTCTCAGGACATGTCCGGACTCTTTACTCTTTTTGTCGCGATCTTAGGTTTTCTCCTTCTTTTTAACT
>JBFEXN010000171.1:0-3493 GCA_041562655.1 Sulfurimonadaceae bacterium | reverse complement strand
ATATTGAAATTAGTTGTAGTAGATGATAGTTCAACAATGCGTCGTATTATTAAGAACACTTTGGCTCGTCTTGGATACAAAGATGTTCTAGAAGGCGAAGACGGTGTACAGGGATGGGCTGTGTTAGATAGTAATCCGGATACTGGTATGTTGATTACAGACTGGAATATGCCCGAGATGAATGGTCTTGAGCTGGTCAAAAAAGTTCGTGCAGACGAAAGATTTTCTGACCTGCCGATTATCATGGTTACAACTGAAGGCGGTAAGGCTGAAGTTATCACGGCCTTAAAAGCTGGCGTGAACAACTACATCGTAAAACCGTTTACACCACAGGTCTTAAAAGAGAAACTCGCTGCGGTAATGGGTATCGAGGAATAATGCAAGAGAGTTACCACGAGTTAGTGATAACTCCTTCTGCACATATTGAGCATTTTAGTGACTTCTTAAGCTCCTCCTTACCTGTTGGTTTTGAAGAGAGTGAGTCTACTTTAATTGTTCGAAGTGAAGATGAACTAGAGACCCTGGCTTGGGGAGTCGAACAGTTTGCTGAGGCACTTAGTGAAGCACTGGGTGAAGAAGTGAGTGTGAAAACGGAACTTTCACAGAAGAAGAATGAAGACTGGATAAGCAAATATCAAGAAGGGATTGAGCCGGTCCAAGTCGGAAAGTTTTATATCCATCCGACATGGAGCGAACCTTCAAAAGACCTGCTGAATATCAAGATAGATCCGGCCTTAGCTTTTGGTACCGGACACCATCCCACAACAGCCAGTTGTCTAAGGGCGATCTCCAACCATGTCAAAGAAGGGATGGAAGTCGTTGATGTAGGATGCGGCTCGGGTGTCCTGGCTATTGCTGCACAGAAGATTGGTGCTGTGGTAGATTTGTGCGATACGGATATCCTCTCTGTCGATAATGCCAAAGAGAACTTTGAGTTAAATGAATCGACTTATCGTGATATTTGGGAAGGCTCGATTACAAACACTGATAAGACCTATGATGTGGTGATTGCCAATATTGTTGCTGATGTATTGATTTTTATTGCGAGTGATTTGAAAAAAGCAACAAGATCGAAGCTTATTCTTTCGGGAATATTAGATAAATATGAAGAAAAAGTGCAAAAAAAGTTTTCTGATATGAAATGCGTTGAACGTATTTGTGATGGAGAATGGATTAGCCTGGTTATGGAGAAATAATGAACGAACCTAAAAACGATAAGAATAATAATTTTTTTAATCAAAACCCCTTATTGACATTTGCTATCTTTTCGGTAGTGATCATCCTGGTCTTCAAGGCCTTAATCGGTGAGAACTCTGGTGTTGGCTCACAGATGAGTCAAGGTGCGACAAAAAATAAAGAGATCACCTATTCAGAACTTAAAAAACTTATTGAATCAAACAATGTGAATGAAGTCGCAATTGGACAGAACTATATTCGTGGCCTTTCTGAAGAAGGCGGAAGAAAGACTGTCTATACGGCGCGTCTGGTTCATCAAGACCCAGATCTCATCAAGTTGTTAGATGCCAAGGGAATTGAGTACAAAGGTTTTAGCGAGTCGAACTGGTTTACGGAGATGTTTGGCTGGCTGTTGCCATTTTTTATCATCTTGGCGATTTGGATGTTCTTTGCCGGCCGCATGCAAAAGAGCATGGGTGGCGGAATCTTGGGTATGGGTAATTCCAAGAAGCTTGTGAACTCTGAGAAACCTAAAACAAAGTTTGATGATGTCGCGGGTGTACAAGAAGCAAAAGAGGAAGTCAAAGAGATCGTTGACTTCTTGAAGTTCCCTCACCAGTACATTGAGTTGGGTGCTAAGATTCCAAAAGGGGTTCTTCTTGTGGGTAGCCCTGGTACGGGTAAGACGCTTTTGGCCAAGGCAGTTGCAGGTGAAGCAGATGTTCCTTTCTTCTCTGTCTCGGGTTCAAGTTTTATTGAGATGTTTGTCGGTGTCGGTGCGGCACGTGTACGTGACTTATTTGAACAGGCTAAAAAGGATGCTCCGTCGATCATCTTTATTGATGAGATCGATGCGATAGGAAAGTCTCGTGCAGCGAGCGGAAACCTCGGCGGAAATGATGAACGAGAACAGACACTAAACCAGCTTCTTGCAGAGATGGACGGTTTTGGGACAGATACTCCTATTATTATCCTGGCTGCAACCAACCGTCCTGAGATATTGGACCCGGCACTTATGCGTCCGGGCCGTTTTGACCGTCAGGTCCTTGTCGATAAACCGGACTTTGAAGGACGACAACAGATACTGAACGTCCATGTGAAGGGGATCAAACTTGACCCTGACGCCGACCTTGTGGAGCTTGCTCGTTTGACTGCTGGTCTTGCCGGTGCTGATTTGGCAAACATCATCAATGAAGCAGCCCTTTTAGCAGGTCGTAAGAAACAGTCGACAGTGACACAAGAGGACCTTTTGGAATCAGTAGAACGTGCGATTGCTGGCCTTTCTAAGAAAAGCCGCCGTATTGATCCTAAGGAAAAACGTATTGTTGCTTATCATGAGTGTGGTCATGCTCTTTTGGCTGAGATCACCAAAGGTGCCAAACGTGTGTCGAAAGTCTCCATTATCCCTCGTGGCCTTGCCGCTCTTGGATATACCTTGAACACGCCGGAAGAAAACAAGTATTTGGCGCAAAAGCACGAGTTGATGGCCGAAGTCGATGTGCTTCTTGGAGGCCGAGCTGCTGAAGAGGTCTTTATCAATGAGATCTCTACAGGTGCAAGTAATGACCTTGAACGCGCAACGGATATCATCAAAAATATAGTGCAAGTCTACGGTATGAGTGATGTCGCAGGACTGATGGTCCTTGAAAAACAGCGTTCGTCTTTCTTAGGCGGAGGTATGGGATCTGCTCGTGAATACAGTGAAAAGATGGCAGAGGACATGGACCAACATATCAAGTCCGAGCTTCAGAAGCATTATGCCGATGTCATTGCTTCTCTTAATGTCTACAAGGACGCTATAGAGACTATGGTCGCATCTCTCTTTGAGAAAGAGACGATTGATGGGGATGAGGTCCGCAGGATAATCTCCGATTTTGAAAAAGAAAACGGTCTGGAGAGCCGCTTGCAAAAAAGTGAAGAGACAGATGAGAAAAAAGAAGATTCGCTTGAAGAATCTACGGCAGAGCCTGAAAGTAGTCAAGAGTGAATCTACGTACAGATACGTTTATAATATCACGCCAGGGATGGGATGTTATTGCCCCCTTGGCTCTCTTAACACTTTTCCTTCTTCTTTCTATCGGATTTGAACTTTCCACTTTTATCTTACTGCTGGCACTCTCTTTTATGTTATATATCCACCGCAATCCGGAACGAATCTCAACCTTTGGACAAAACGGTTCGATCCTCTCATGTATAGACGGTACCGTTAAAGAGATACGATCTATTGAGAGATCACCGATAGACGGGAAACCGGGTTTTGAGGTCATCGTTGACTCAGGCTATCTTGACGTAGCAATCTTACGGGCACCGGTAGATT
>JBFEXN010000170.1:0-3494 GCA_041562655.1 Sulfurimonadaceae bacterium | reverse complement strand
TTAAGTGTCTGATCGCTAAGAAGACTGGCTCCTATACTGGCACTAAGATAGAGATGGTGCTCGTTTATTACGTAGGTCTGTTTCAGACTATCTAAAAGCGTATGAGAGATATGCATCGCACTGTCAAGGCTCTCTTCTTCAGATGCAAACTCTTGTCCCAATACCACAAACTCATCACCTCCTAAACGCGCGACAATGTTTTGCCCATCGGTAATATGATTGATCCGTGAGGAGACTTCTTGTAAGACCTTATCACCAATATCATGGCCCAGTGTGTCGTTGATGGTCTTAAAATGGTCTAGGTCGATTAGCAGAAGAAACGAGAACCTGGACTCTTTTCCAAGTCCGTTGACTTTTTGTTGAAGGACATCGATAAAGGCATGTCGATTATAAAGGTCTGTCAATTGATCATGGGATGCCTGAAAATGCGTTTTACGCAGGAGTTTGTCCGAAGTGTTGGCTGCGTAAAAGAGAACGCCTAAAAAGATCAACGAAAAAATCATAAGGATATAGCCATATAATTCGTTGATCATGGCAAAATAAATACTAAGAGGCAACATCAAGACCAATAAGATGGGTTTTAATATCTTTCTGTCGGAGAAGAGAAGTGTCGTTGCAACGACAGAAGCACCGAGTTCGGTAAAGATGGCAATATAATGCATATTGCTCTCACTCTCACCGGCATACAGTATAAAGATCAAAGTCCAGGCAGCGAAGATAAGAAGATAAAAATAGGAGAGCTTCTGGTGCCAATTCACAAGTTCTCTGCGAGACATAGCGACGTAATTGAACTCTTTGTAAAGCTGGTACCCCCATATAGAGATAAAGAGGGTCAAGGTATACCAGATAAGAGCCGGCAAGACGATATCGTTTAACCATCCAAGAAAGATATACCCTAATCCCGGCAGAAGAGAGAGGCCAATCATGACAAGGATCTGTTTGTGCAAGATCGCAAACACATAAGAGTTTTTAAGTGTCAAAATCAGCCTTTTATTATTATTCCTAATATTATAACAAAATCATGATGAGTTCAGGCCTGAATCTTAAGTAGAAGAGCTGTTTTGTAAAGCAACCTTTTTTTCAAGTAAGTTTGCTTATAATCACGAAAAAAGGATGTGTATTATGTTTATTCCCGGCGTTGGTATGACATTTAAACAGGTGATCAAGAACCTTGAAAAACTAGAAAATATTCCTGTAGAAGATATGAAAGAAGAGGTGATTGACGCCTATAACGGTTACTGCTTTCGTGGTGATGTAGAGGAACTCGTCGGTTTTGAGAATTGGCCTGAACTTAAGGTGGATGGGAAGTATGAACTTTGTGTCAGGCATGATCATGAGGATGCGTACGAAATCACGATACACATAGAGCTAAAAGATTCGAAGATCACTGTGAATAATGTCCTCTAAGGACAGTTGATCTTCTTTACACAGAGCAGGCGAGCCTTTAAAAGGGAATGACTACTCTTGACGCTCTCTGCTCTCTTGTCTTCTATAGGCAGCCGACTTGTCTTTTGCAAGTTGTTGCATATCCGTTACCATATCTGCCTCATCGACAATCTCAACACCTAAAAGTGTCTCAATAGCATCCTCTAGTGTTACGATCCCGACATACTGTTCATAACTGTCATGTACGACGAAAAGGTGCTCTTTACGTTTGATGAATGTGTCCATCAGGTAGAAGACGGGCAGATTCTCCGAAACACGGAAGGCTGGCTTCATGATCGTCTTTAAAGGTTTATCATCCTCTTCTTCAAGGGATGTTGAGCGCAGGATCTTTCGAGAGAACACCATTCCGATGATATTCTCACTGCTACCTTCAAATAAAGGGATACGTGAATGGGTAAAGATATCTTTTTCTTCCAAAGCAGACTCAATGGACTTCGAGGCATCGAGTGTGAAGACTACGGAGCGCGGCGTCAAGATATCCTTTACACGTACCTGTTTGAGTTGTAGCAGGTTTTGGATCAGCATCTCTTCTTTCTCTTCCAAGATACCACTTTGTTCACCGATCTCCGCCATAGCCGAGATCTCCTCACGCGTAGGACCATGCTTTTTGTTCTTCTGTATGCGTTTCGTGATCTGTCTTGATATCCAGATAAGCGGGAAGAGCAGTGCCGTGAGCATTGTGATGATCGTAGCAGAAGGCTTGGCTAACTCTCTCCAGTAACTTGCTCCGATCGTCTTAGGGATGATCTCGGAGATATATAGGATAAGCAGAGTAAGGATAATAGCGATAACACTTTGCCATTCAGGACCATAAAGCTTGATCGCCTCTGCCCCGACTCCTGCCGCTCCCATGGTATGTGCCATCGTGTTCAAGATCAAGATGGCAGAGAGTGCATCATCGAGGTTAAGCTTCAGGGCCTGCAAGCGTTTCTTCTGAAGAGAGTCTTGAGGCAGAGAACCGATGTACGAAGATGTAATAGAGAGTAAAACAGCTTCCAATACAGAACAAATAAAAGAGATAAAAAGTGCGATGAATAGATAAAAAAGAAGTAAGCCCATTAGGCCACCGTGCTTAGGGTTAAGTTATACAACGAGGGGTCCATGTAAAGTGTAAAATCCTTGGATGAAAAATTATGAGAGCATTATACACTTTTTATGTAAATAGTAAAAATTTATATTGTAATTAACTCAAAACTTTAATCTTCTGTTGTAATGATTTTAGATAAAAATAGAAAATTTTTAATAAAGGTTACGAAAAATGCAAACAGCAATTTTAGGTGGCGGATGTTTTTGGTGTATTGAAGCAGTCTATTCTCGCGCTAAAGGTGTGCAGTCTGCGATCAGCGGATATGCAGGGGGCATAAACCCCAATCCTACCTATCAGGAGATATGTACAGGGACAACAGGACATGCGGAAGTCGTGAAGATCACCTTTGATGAGACGATCATCTCTTATGAGGATATATTGGATATCTTTTTTGAGATACACGACCCGACTTCACTTAACCGACAGGGTGCAGATACAGGAACGCAGTACCGCTCAGTGATTTTTTATCTGGACGAGGAACAAAAAGATGCAGCAGAAGCCAAGATGGAAGAGTTGCAAAAGAGTTTGCCTACAGAAATCGTGACAGAGCTTTCTGCCGCTCCGGAGTTTTTTGATGCTGAGGGGTATCACCAAGACTATCTGACGCACAATCCAAATCAAGGTTATTGCCAGGCTGTAGTCGCACCAAAGGTTCAGAAGTTTATGATGAAGTTTAGAGAGTTTATAAAATAGAAGTACTTTAAAAGTGTAGATGAGAGAGCCTCATCTACAAAATTGAAGGAAGTATCGCTACTTCCATCCTTTTTTAACCACATCTTGTGATTTTTTGTAAGGATACTTTTCAACTAAGCCTTTTGTGCCAAGTTTTTGATCACCTGAACGCATGTAGTGAGCGAGTGTTACCGCTGCCCAGTAATCATTTTCATATTCCGTTCCAACCAGTTGTACAGGAACACCTTTCTCATTTACCGTGTGACATGCCGAACATGTAACAGGACCG